>NZ_JBHYUG010000035.1:76666-81342 GCF_042749375.1 Streptomyces sp. NPDC059477
CAGAGTCGGTGGGGGGGGGGGGGGGCGCGTGTCGAGGAAGGGTGCAGTGTGGTTTTCTGTGAAATCGGAGAGAGCACCGCCCCCCCCCCCCCCTCCGCATGGCGACGCCGGACCGCCACGGTCCGCCGCGGCCCGGTGCGGTGGACAGGGGGCGCGGTTACTCCCGGGAGAGGCCGAGGCCCCGCAGCGCGGCGCGGCTCATGCCGTGCGGACCGGCTGTCCGGCGACGAGCGGGTGGTCGCGTTCGACCGGGCCGAGGCCGCCGGCGCCGCCGGGTGAGCCGAGGTCGTCGAAGAACTCGACGTTCGACCGGTGGTAGTCCTTCCAGTCCTCGGGCACATCGTCCTCGTAGAAGATCGCCTCGACGGGGCAGACCGGTTCGCAGGCGCCGCAGTCGACGCATTCGTCCGGGTGGATGTACAGGGATCGCCGGCCCTCGTAGATGCAGTCGACGGGGCATTCCTCGATGCATGCCTTGTCCTTGACGTCCACGCAGGGCTGGGCGATGACGTAGGTCACGGGTGCTTCCTTCCGTTCGGGTCGCGGGTCGGTGTGCGGTGCTCGTCGGGGCTCAGGCCCCGACCGTCCAGGTGTCGTCCCCGGCCAGCAGCGCGGCCAGGTCGCCCGGGCCCCGCTCGGCCACGGCCCGCTCCAGCTGGTCGTTCATCAGCCGGTCGTAGACGGGGCGCCGTAGGTCGCGCAGGACGCCGATGGGGGTGGGATGCCGCAGCCGGGAGAGGGCGAAGGCGGCGGTGGGGTCGGGGTCCGCGACGTCGTGGACGATGTCGTCGGCGTCCGGGGTGAGCCGGTAGGGCCGGCCGTGCTCCAGGCGCAGCAGGGCGTCGTCGCGGGTGGCGGGGTCCTTGAGCGCGTCGAAGGCGCCGTCGTTGAAGATGTTGCAGTTCTGGTAGATCTCCACCAGGGCCGTGCCGGGGTGGGCGGCGGCCCGGCGCAGGACGTCCGTCAGGTGCCCCCGGTCGGAGTCGATCGTGCGGGCGACGAAGGAGGCCTCGGCGCCGATGGCCAGCGACAGCGGGTTGAACGGCTCGTCGAGGGACCCCAGCGGGCTCGACTTCGTGACCTTGCCCCGCTCGCTGGTCGGCGAGTACTGGCCTTTGGTCAGCCCATAGATCTGGTTGTTGAACAGCAGGATCTTGAGGTTCACGTTGCGGCGCAGGGCGTGGATGAGATGGTTGCCGCCGATCGACAGGGCGTCGCCGTCGCCGGTGACCACCCACACCGACAGATCGGGGCGGGCGCAGGCCAGGCCGGTCGCGATGGCGGGGGCGCGGCCGTGCACGGAGTGCAGGCCGTAGGTGTTCAGGTAGTACGGGAAGCGGGAGGAGCAGCCGATGCCCGAGACGAAGACGATGTTCTCGCGCGCGATGCCCAGCTCCGGCAGGAAGCCCTGGACGGCGGCGAGGATGGCGTAGTCGCCGCAGCCGGGGCACCAGCGCACCTCCTGGCCGGACTTGAAGTCCTTCGCGGTGAGCGCGAGGTCAGTGGGCACCGTGGGCCTCCATGTCTTCTACCGCGCTGACGTTCCTCGCGTTCTCCTCGATCACGGCGGCCAGCCGCGCGGCCCGGAACGGCATGCCGGAGACCTGGGTGTGGGAGCGCACGTCCACCAGGAACCGTCCGCGCAGCAGCAGCGCGAGCTGGCCGAGGTTCATCTCCGGGACCAGGACCCGTTCGTAGCGGCGCAGCACCGCGCCGAGGTTGGCGGGGAAGGGGTTGAGGTGGCGCAGCTGCGCGGTGGCGACCCGGACCCCGGCGGCCCGTACGTCACGCACGGCCGTGGTGATCGGCCCGTATGTCGACCCCCAGCCCAGCACCAGCAGTGGGGCGTCGCCGGACGGGTCGTCGACCGCCAGGTCGGGTACGGCGATGCCGTCGATCTTGGCCTGGCGGGTGCGGACCATGAAGTCATGGTTGGCGGGGTCGTAGGAGATGTCGCCCGTGCCGTCCTGTTTCTCGATGCCGCCGATGCGGTGTTCGAGGCCCGGGGTGCCCGGCAGCGCCCAGGGGCGGGCCAGGGTCCCGGGGTCGCGCAGATACGGCCAGAAGGAGCCGTCGGGGCGGTTGGGGGCGGTGGCGAACTCGACGTGCAGGTCGGGCAGTTCGGCCACGTCGGGGATGCGCCAGGGTTCGGAGCCGTTGGCGAGATAGCCGTCGGAGAGCAGGAACACCGGGGTGCGGTAGGTCAGCGCGATGCGCGCCGCCTCAAGGGCGGCGTCGAAGCAGTCGGCCGGGGTGTGCGCGGCGATCACCGGCACCGGGGCCTCGCCGTTGCGGCCGTACAGCGCCTGGAGGAGATCCGCCTGTTCCGTCTTGGTCGGCAGACCGGTCGACGGGCCGCCGCGCTGGATGTCGACGACCAGGAGGGGCAGTTCCAGGGAGACGGCGAGACCGATGGTCTCCGACTTGAGGGCCACGCCCGGCCCGGAGGTCGTCGTCACCGCCAGCGATCCGCCGTAGGCGGCGCCGAGGGCCGCGCCGATGCCGGCGATCTCGTCCTCCGCCTGGAAGGTGCGCACCCCGAAGTTCTTGTGCCGCGCCAGCTCGTGCAGGATGTCCGAGGCCGGGGTGATCGGGTACGAGCCGAGGAACAGGGGCAGCCGCGCGCGTTCGGCGGCGGTCACCAGGCCCAGGGCGAGGGCCAGATTGCCGGAGATGTTGCGGTGCCGGCCCGGGGTGAAGGCGCGCTTCGCCGGGGCGACCTCGTAGGAGACGGCGAACGACTCGGTGGTCTCGCCGTAGTTCCAGCCCGCCCGGAAGGCGGTCACATTGGCCTCGGCCAGCTCCGGTCTGCGGGCGAACTTGGTGCGCAGGAACCGTTCGGTGCCCTCGGTGGGCCGGTGGTACATCCAGGACAGCAGGCCCAGCGCGAACATGTTCTTCGCCCGCTCCGCTTCCTTGCGGGTGAGCCCCGAGTCCCCCAGCGCCTCGACGGTCAGCGTGGTCAGCGCCACCGGGTGCACCCGGTACGCCGCCAGCGTGCCGTCGTCCAGGGGGCTGGTGCTCCAGCCCACCTTCGCCAGCGCCCGCCGGGTGAACTCATCGGTGTCGAGAATGACTTCGGCGCCGCGCGGAAGGTCGGCCAGGTTGGCCCTGAGCGCGGCCGGGTTCATCGCGACCAGGACGTCCGGGGCGTCGCCCGGGGTGATGATGTCGTGGTCGGCGAAGTGCAGCTGGAACGAGGAGACGCCGGGCAGGGTGCCCGCGGGGGCGCGGATCTCGGCGGGGAAGTCCGGCAGCGTCGACAGGTCGTTGCCGAAGCCGGCGGTCTCCGCCGTGAACCGGTCGCCGGTCAGCTGCATGCCGTCGCCGGAGTCACCGGCGAAGCGGATCACGACCCGGTCGAGCTGTTCGACGGTGCCCGGTGTGCTCACTTGGCGCTCTCCTGTCCGGCGGCGGCGACGGTCTCGTGGGAGTCGTCGGCTCCGTCCTCTTCGTCCTCTTCGCCGTGCCGCATCAGCTCCGCGAGCTTGAACGCCTCCTCGATGAGCGTCTCGACGATCTTCGACTCGGGTACGGTCCTGACGACCTCGCCCTTGACGAAGATCTGCCCCTTGCCGTTGCCGGAGGCGACGCCGAGGTCCGCTTCCCTGGCCTCGCCGGGGCCGTTGACCACGCAGCCCATGACGGCCACCCGCAGTGGGATGTCCATGCCCTCCAGTCCGGCCGTGACTTCTTCGGCCAGCTTGTAGACGTCGACCTGGGCGCGTCCGCAGGACGGGCAGGACACGATCTCCAGGCCGCGCTGCTTGAGGTTCAGGGACTCCAGGATCTGGTTGCCGACCTTGACCTCCTCGACCGGGGGCGCGGACAACGAGACACGGATGGTGTCGCCGATGCCCCGGGACAGCAAGGCGCCGAAGGCCACGGCCGACTTGATCGTGCCCTGGAAGGCGGGGCCCGCCTCCGTCACCCCGAGGTGCAGCGGGTAGTCGCACTGGGCGGCGAGCTGGGTGTAGGCCTCGACCATGACGACGGGGTCGTTGTGCTTGACCGAGATCTTGATGTCCCGGAAGTCGTGCTCCTCGAACAGCGACGCCTCCCACAACGCGCTCTCGACCAGCGCCTCCGGGGTGGCCCTGCCGTACTTCTTCAGCAGGCGGCGGTCCAGAGAGCCCGCGTTGACGCCGATACGGACCGGTGTGCCGTGGTCGTGGGCGGCCCGCGCGATCTCGCGGACCTTGTCGTCGAACTGCTTGATGTTGCCCGGATTGACCCGAACGGCCGCGCAGCCCGCCTCGATGGCGGCGAACACGTACTTCGGCTGGAAGTGGATGTCGGCGATCACCGGGATCTGCGACTTGCGCGCGATGGTCGCGAGGGCGTCGGCGTCGTCCTGCGTCGGGCAGGCGACCCGGACGATCTGGCAGCCGGACGCGGTGAGTTCGGCGATCTGCTGGAGCGTGGCGCCGATGTCGGACGTGCGGGTGGTGGTCATGGACTGGACCGAGACCGGGGCGTCGCCGCCCACGGGTACGGTCCCTACCTGGATCTGACGGCTGGTACGTCGTCGGGCCAGCCTCGGCGGCACCGTCGGCACTCCGAGAGTGACAGACATGACAGGTCCCCAAGAAGGTCGGCCGGTCCGGGCGGACCGGGTGGTGGCTGATGACTGTGTGCCGTTGAGAGCGGTGGAAGTGGCGGGCCGGGGCCGGGGC
>NZ_JBHYUG010000036.1:0-59973 GCF_042749375.1 Streptomyces sp. NPDC059477
TTTCACTCGGTGGCTGGGTGGCCCCCCGGGGGGTGGTTGGGGGGGGGGCGCCGCCGCCCCGCCCCTCCCGGGGGCGGCCCCGGGGCCGGGTCTAAGGCCGCGCTCAGGTCTCCGGGAGGTACGGCACCGGCTCGCTCGCGCCGGCGGGCACCGTGGTCTCGGGAGCGGTGGAGGTGTCCGCCCCCGCCGTGTCGCCGGTCGCGGCCGGGGCGGCCGGGGCCGACGGCAGGGTGAAGGTGAGCGGCTGCCCCGCCGAGGCGGTCCAGCCACTCACCGCGCCCGCGTAGGCGTCACCGAACGCCGAGCCGCCCAGCACGGTGCCGGTCGGCAGGGTCGCGGTGACCTCCACTCCGTTCGGCGCCTCGACGGTCACCGTGTCGCCGACGCGGTACGCGGTGACCTGACCGGCGGCGAGTGCCGCGGCCCAGTCGGCGCGCTGCTGCATCTCGATGCCGAGGTCCTTCATCGGAAGGTTCACCACGGGAGTGTTGTCGGCGAACAGTGCGTCGTAGCCGTCGAGGACACCGTCGAGGACGGGGTAGGCGATCCGGTCCTCGGCCAGGTTCGACTGGTGGATGAAGTGCGGCTGGAGGTCACCCGCCAGGACATGCCCGAGGGCGGTACGGGTCTCCAGCGGCACGATGTAGTCGGCGTAGCCGGTGGTGATGTCCAGCGGTGCCGTGAGGCAGGTGCTGGTGGCCGGATTGTCCTCGCAGATGCCACTGCCGCCCTGTGCGCGGCTGGTGTAGATCCAGTTGTACTCGTCGACCTGCTCGGCGGCACGCCCCGCGTTGTAGAAGATGTTCATCGGGTAGCGCGAGACGGTCGTCGCAGGACCGACCTCACGCTGTACGGGGTCACGGGAGTTGTCCGAGGCGATCCACTCGACCCCGTTCGCCGCGAGCGCGGGAGCGAGGTTCGGGTTGTCCACCGGCTGCTGCGGGGAGATCCGCAGACCGGAGTGCTCGCCGGTCACCAGCTCCTCGTTGTCCAGCTCAAGTCCGGCCGTCTCGCCCCAGACGCGGTTGGTGGCGATCTCGTCGGAGATCTCGGTCTCGCTGACCCACTGGGTACTGCCGTCCGCGTTGGTGGCGCACACCCATGGCACCACGGTCACGTTCTGCACACAGCCGAGGAACGGGTGCGAGTAGGTGTGGTTGATCCAGCGGAAGCTGTCCTTGTCCTCGATGAACTCGTCCGCTAGCTCGTCCACGCCGGCGTTGTCCTCGCGCTGGGTCACGCTGCCCGCACCGTTGTAGACCATGTCGAGCGTGATGCCCTGCTCCTGCTGCCACGCGACGGCCTGGTCGACGTCCGCCGCGGTCATCCGGATCGGATCGGACACACCCTCACCCGGCGGGCAGTCGATGTCGCCCGGCGTGCAGTTGAGATCGGAGTCCCAGCGGTCGTCGGCCGCGAACACATCGTCGACATGTACGGCGAAGTAACTGCGGGAAGCGCCGAGGTGCACCCCGCCCGTCATCCACTCCACGATGCCGCGCGCCAGCAGCCGGAACTGCTGCTGGTACTCGTTGTAGACGAAGGTGACGACGAGTTCGCGCCGCCCGTCGTGCCGGTACTCGCCGACCAGCGAGCCACGGGTCGTCTGCCCCGGGATCGGCGCGTCGACATAGGTGGTGAAGTCGGCGCCGGGCGCGGGTGCCGACAGATAGGCGTAACTCTCGCCCACGGTCGGCGAGTTGTCCTCGAACGGCACGGCACCTTCGAGATACCCGAACGGCCCCGCCGCCCCGGCCGCGGTGACCTGCGCGGTGACCCCGTCCACGCTGCCCGAGTAGCCGCCGTAGACCGGGTATTGCAGTCCGGCCTCCGGGCGGGCGTAGGTGTAGGCGTCGACCTGCGGAATCGCGTACGTCTGCTCGTAGGCGACCAGTGCCGCCATCTCGGCGCTGCCGGCCGCGAACGGGTTGTCGTTGGGCAGCACGACAGCCTGGTACTTGGCGCGCGGCACGCTGCCGGCCGTGTCCGCGAGGAAGTCCGCGTTGATCACGGGTCTCGCGGGATCGGTCAGGTCGATCTCGGTGTACGGCGTTCCGGCGGTGCCGAGTTCGGACGCGATGGCGTCGGTGGCCGGGCCGCCGTCGCTGACGATCAGGACCCGCAGGTCGATGCGGGGCGTGACGGTGTCGGCGTGTGCTGTGGCCGGCGCGACCAGTGCGGCGATGGCCGCGCCCACGGTGAGCGCGGCCGTGCGTATGGATCGCTTCATGCGATGAATTTCCCTCCCCTGGCAGGGGTGGGCCACCGCTCCCCCAAAGAGCGGACACCCCCCCCATGCGCCGCGCCACGCCCCCTGAGACGTTCGTTCGCTGACGCACTCGCAGCGTCCATAGTGATGTTCTTGTGTAGCTTTTGTGGTCACGCAGCGGAACGTGGCGGAAAAGCGCGGGCGACGAATGGGCGCCGAATCGGCCCGCGAGGCCCGTCCGGAGCGTGCGTTCCCGCCAGGATCGGACCCAGATGGATCACGTGTTCGCAGGTCAGGGCTTCTGGCCGCGGATGATGTCGGCCGCGGCGTCTTTTCCCCGCCGTGGCCGCACGTCTTCACCTGGCTTGTAATCGTCTCTGTATTTCGTCTGGTTTACGGTCCATGTGGATCTCGGCATGCGGATGGCGGCCGGCCACACTGTCGGCCGCCTGTGAACCGCCTGTCCGTCAGGTGCAAAGCACCCGGGTCTCCGGGGTGTAGGCCGGACCGCCGCTGATGCTCGTACTGTCGCTGAACTCGATGTAGTAGTACGAGTAGAAGCCGATGTTGCCGTTGCAGCCGGAGGCGGCGTCGACGGACAGGGTGAGGGTCACGGTCCGGCTCTGGCCGGGCGGGATCGTGGCGCCGTAGTTGGTGCCGAGGTTGGCGGGGCCGGTGCCCGAGCACGGGACGGGGCCGCCCGTGGTGGCCAGGGTGCAGCCGGTGAAGCTGTACAGCAGGTCGGGCCGCTGGGTGGTCAGCCATGTCGGGTCGATCGTCTGGTAGACGAACCAGACGTCGTAGCTGTGGTTGTTGGTCAGCGTCATCGACAGTTCCACCGAGCCACCGGGCGTGGTGGTGGCGGCGGACGTGCTGAAGGTGACGTCGGCCTGCGCGGCCGGAGCGGCACTCGCGGACGGCGTGAGGCCGAAAACGGCCAGCGCGACGGCGAGAACGGAGGTGAGTCCGAAGCGTCTGAGCAGAGTTGATCGCATGGCCAGGGAGGCTAGGCAGACCGGATGCGCAGCGTCTGCCCCGAGGCGCGCCCCGAAAGGGCCGCACGGCCGAAAGTGCGCGATGCGTGAAGGCGATGTGAAGGCGTCGTCACGTGTTGTGCGATCGGTATCCGCGCACGCCACGGAGTGTGAGGAGGTGGGGGACCGAGGGGCGGACGGGACTTGGGCGAGGAAGTGCGGCCCGCGACGGAATTGGCGAGTTTCCCACTGGGCGCGGTTTTCCCGTCACACCTCATGTACCGCCGATGTTCACACGGGTTCTACCTGCGGTAGGGCATGGGCCGGGCTGTGAAGACCTGCGTGGCCGCTTGGCGGTAGCCGGCCAACGTGTGTACCTGTCCGTGGCGGACATGGCGACCGGCTCCCTGCCCGTCGCATGTGTGTTCTGGAGGGACGCGGCACGGTTGTGCAACGCACGTTGTCGGCGCGCGGGTTCACACCTGCGTACTACTTCCGACCGCTGCGGAGGGCTGGACGAGAACGCCCGGTGTCGCGGCGAACTCGCACGAACGCAGCGACGAGAGGGGTGGCAAACGCCCCGGCCCGTGGGGGGTTTACGTCATACCCGGCAGGTCTGGGATGGGATTGATGCCGGGACATCCACGACGGGGAGCGTTGTGGCATCCGCCGGGTGCTCCGCGGCGGTGGCTGGTCCGATGAGTCAGGGAGTTGCCGGGCTTGCGCGCGGCGCCACAGCCGGCCGCTCTCCGGATCGCGCGTTCCCTGCTGTAACGGCCCATCGCGCCCGTCCACGTGATCTGGGCGGACTTGTTCGCGGTTCTCAGTCGATACAGAACTCGTTGCCCTCGATGTCCCGCATCGGGATGCAGGAATCGGTGCCGTCGTACAGCGTCCGCACGTGCACCGCGCCCAGCGGGACCAGTCGCGCGCATTCGGCCTCAAGTGCGGCGAGGCGCTCCTCACCCACGAGTCCGGTGCCGACCCGTACATCCAGATGCACCCGGTTCTTGGCCGCTTTCCCTTCGGGGACGCGCTGGAAGAACAGCCGCGGGCCGACCCCCGAGGGGTCAGTACAGGCGAACCATGAGTCCCGCTGCTCCGGCGGCTGCGAGAGCTTGAAGTCGTCCCACGTGGCAAACCCGTCCGGTGGCGAGGGTACGACGTACCCCAGCACTTCGCACCAGAAGCGAGCGAGGCGCTCGGGTTCCGCGCAGTCGAAGGTGACCTGGAACTGCTTGATCGATGCCATCGGCCCACCATAGGGGCACATGCCGCTCACCGGGATCCCAGGGCTTCATCGCCCGGTCCGGGACGAGGCGCGCGGGACGTGAGCAGCAGGAACGGACCAGATCACGCCCTGGGACGACGAGTGAATCGGACCGGAGCACCTGAGACGGGGGCCAATTCGCAGGCTGGGCACGCGGTTGGGCCTTGGTGCGGTGGCGGAGCCCGGGAACCCTTGTGATGCGGTCGCGGGGATCTCAGGGGGGCCAGCCGGACGTCGGCGGTCTGTCCGGGGCCGAGTTCCTCCGCGGACTCCACCCACAGCCGCGCGATGCTCAGCTCTCGTTCTCCGCCGGTGGTGCGGTTGCCGATGTCCCACATCGGTCTGAGCCGGCCGTCCCCGGCGAAGGCACTCGGGCGCCCGCCCTTCCTTGCCTCTGGGAGTCTCAGCGTCGCCCTGACCGTGCCGTGCCGGACTTCCCGGCGACGCCACTCGCTCCAGCGGCGACTGCGGTCGAGCATCATCTGCCGGGCGGCCTCGGCGAGAAGCTCCCAGAAGCCCGGGGGGACCGGATCGACATCCCCGAATTCGATGAGAAGGCCGAGCACCATCTCCCACTCCTGGCGCCCGATGTCCTCGAAACCCTCCGCATCGAACGGACGGGACAACGCACATGCAGAGGGTCACAGTCCGGCGTCGTGGTTTCGCTGGGTCTCGGCGCGGGCCCGGTCCTCGGCGCTGAGGCGGGTGCCGAGGTGGCCGTTCTCGACCAGGGTGGCGAGGGTGTCCATGATGACGCGCGCGCCGAGCTGGGACGTGGTGTCGGCGCTGTCGTAGGGAGGAGAGATTTCCACCAGGTCCATGCCGATGAGCCCCTCCTGGGCCACCATGCGTACCGCCTTGAGGGCTTCGCGGGGTGTCATACCGCCCGGCTCCGGGGTGCCTGTGCCGGGTGCGTAGCCCGGGTCGACGACGTCGATGTCGAAGGACAGGTAGACCGCGTCGACGTCCTTCCAGGCGATCTCCAGGGCGATCTCCATGGCATGGTCGATACCGAGTTCCTCGACGTCGAACATGGAGATGACGGTGGTGTCGCGCTCTGCGGCCACCTGGACGCCGGAGTGGTTCCCGATCCAGCCGCCGATCCCGATCTGAACGAGGTTGGCGGGGGGTACGTTGGGCAGGTCGGTGGCGTGCGACCAGTGGGTGGTGTGCATCCGCTCGTCCATGGTCGTCACAGCGGTGTCGATGTGCCGGTCGAAGTGGATGATGCCGAGTCTGCCGTCGATGTGGCCGGCCAGCGCCTTGGCGTCCGGGTAACCGATGGAGTGGTCGCCGCCGATGATCACCGGGAAGGCGCCGGTGTCGAGGATGTGCGCGATGCCGCGCTCGACCTGGTCGAAGGTCTTCTCGATGTTGGCGGGGATGACGAAGATGTCCCCCGCGTCCCCGACCGTGAGTTCCTCCAGCAGGTCCATCCCCAGATCCGGGCTGTAGGAGTCGTACAGGGCGGAGACGCGCCGTACAGCCTGGGGCCCGAAGCGTGCCCCGGAACGGTAGGTGGTGCCCATGTCGAACGGGGCGCCGACGACGGCGACGTCGTAACGTCCGATGTCGCGTACGTTCTCGACATAGGGCGACTTCAAGAATGTAGGAATGCCCGCGAACATGGGGTCCAGCCCCCGGGAGAACAGCGAGATGTCACGGTCGTTGATCGATGGCGCGGCGGTCAGGCCCAGATCCAGGCTCCGCTCGGTCAGCTCCCTGCGCCTGCGCTCCGGTACGTCCTTCAAGCGCCGCCGGGCACGCATCCCCGACAGAGCCGCGCGGCTGTGTGTCTGCCCGCTCCCGCGCATGGTCGGATTCGGACGCAAGGGGTTCTGGTGATGCCGCTCGTTGAAGGGAACGCCGCGATCCATGAGACACCTCGCCCGTGGACGGAGCAGAAGAAACCGCACCGGGGCCCTGCGTGCCGGGGCGGCCGACACGCCGCAGCCCTCTCACTCCACCAGACTGCGGGAGGGGGCTCCGCCACGCCACTGGGGAGTTACGTCCGGCTCAGGGCCCACCACAAGGGCGCACGCTGGTCGCGCCCGCCCTGGGTGGCCGGACAGCCCGCACCGGGGTGGCGGGGGACCCGTGCGGATCCTGTAGGTGCCGCGGGCACGGGTCGCTGTAGCTTGAGGCGGCGACCGGGCGAAGGTGCAGCCGGTCGTACCGGGCCGAGGCCGCGCGCTCGATCTCATCGGTGATCACAGTGGGCAGCTCCGGGCCGATGCCGACTTGGTGCCATACGGCGCCGAGCCGAGCGGCGACGAGCGGTCCGACCGCGTCCAACGGCTCGGCGACGACCAGGTGCGGAGCCCACTCGGTGGCCTGCCCGATGCCCTCCTCGACGGCGAGGTCGACACGGGCGCCGTCGAAGACCTCACCGATGGCCGAGGGCGACGCATGGAACACATCGGCACCGGTGCGGCGGCCCGCCTCCTCGGAGAACCGTCCGGCATGACGCCCGCGGCGAGGAACTCCACTTCCGGGGGTAGTTCCTCGCCGACCGCGGCCCGGAACTCCGCACTGGACAGCAGTCCCACGGTGTGGCCGGCACTGGCCGCCGCCTGCATGAGCGGAACCAAGGGCAGTATGTGTGTTCGGTGCCCGCGCCGCCCGTGCGGCGGCGGCGGCCCGGACGGCGCGGGCCCGTCAGGCCGGTCGGCTGGTTCAGCCGTGGTACGGGGCGGCGGTGACGTCCAGGACCCAGGTGACGCCGAAGCGGTCGGTGAGCATGCCGTACAGCGGGGCCCACTGCGCGGGCTCCAGGGGACTCACGATGGTCGAGCCCTCGGCGAGCTTGCCCCACAGGGCGCTGACCTCCTCGGCGTCATCTCCCCGCACGGAGACGAAGAACGGGTTCTCGCCCTGGTTCCAGGGCAGTTGCGAGGGCACGTCGTAAGCCATGACGTGGAAGCCGTTGTCGCCGGTCACCTCGCCCCACATCACCCAGTCCGCCTCGCTCTCGTTCCGTACGGCGCCCGCGTCCTTGTAGGTGACCGCGACCGTGCGTCCGCCGAAGACGGACCGGTAGAAGTCCAGCGCCTCACGCGCGGTGCCCCGGAAGTTCAGGTGGGTGGTGGTCGTGACGGACATGACCTGCTCCTTGCCTCGATGTGACAGATGCGCGCCGTCCGGTGCCGATGCCCGGCGGCGGCTGCCGTGACCAGGGGGGTATGCCTCCCGAACGGCTCGTGTGCCACGATGGCAGAGGTAGAGGACAGGATGTGTCCGGTACTCCAGGAAGTGTGGGTGTCATGCATAAAACGTCCGCCCGGCTGCTCGCGCTGCTCTCGCTCCTCCAGACGCCCCGCGACTGGTCCGGCGATGATCTCGCCGAGCGTCTCGGCATCACCTCCCGCACCGTGCGCCGTGACATCGACCGCCTGCGCGAACTCGACTACCCGATCACGACCGTCAAAGGACCCGCCGGCGGCTACCGCCTGGAGGCAGGCACCCACCTGCCGCCCTTGCTGTTCGACGACGAGCAGGCCGTCGCCCTGGCCCTCGCGCTGCGGACCGCAGCCGCCGGCACCACCGTCGCCGAAGACGCTGCCCGCGCGCTGGCCACCCTCAGCCAGGTCATGCCACCCCGCCTGCGCCACCGCATCGACCTGCTGCACATCACCGCGGTCCAACCGCCCCCGGCGTCCGGCGACACCCCCCAGGCCGACGCTCAGGTCCTGATGGACCTGAGCCGCGCCATCCACACCCGCGAGGAACTGCGCTTCGACTACACCCCCACCTCAAGCACCCTCACCTCAAGCAGTCCCAGCTCAAGCGCCTCCACCTCAAGCAGTCCCACCTCAAGCGCCCCGGCCTCAAACACCCTCACCTCAAGCGCCCCGGCCGCCGACACCCGCCGCGTACAACCCCACCACCTGGTCACCTGGCGTCATCGCTGGTACCTGGTGGCCTGGGACCTCCACCGCGAGTACTGGCGCACCTTCCGCGTCGACCGCATCAAGCCCCGCACACCCACCGGCCCCCGCTTCGCCCCGCGCGACCTCCCCGGCGGCACCACCGTCTCCACCTTCATCACCAGCCGATTCCGCGGCAATGACGGCACCACCACCGACTGGCCCTGCCAGGGCGAAGTCATCCTCCACCTCCCGGCCGCCGACGTCGCACCCTTCGCCCAGGACGCGATCGTCGAGGAACTCGGCCCCCACCACTGCCGGCTCACCCTCGGCTCCTGGTCATGGACTGGACTCGCCGCCGCCATCGGCCGCTTCGACACCGACATCGAGGTCATCGGCCCGCCCCAACTGGCCACCGCCTTCGGAAACCTGGCCACCCGCTACGCTCGCGCCGCCCGCCCCACAGGACCCGAGACCGTCCCGGCACCGTGAGACGGCCGACGTCGACCTTGCCCTCGGCCAACCCGCCACCCGGCCTCCCCTCCGGGGGAGAAACCGGCACCACACACCGGCAGTGCCACCCGGCCCCCCACTTCACGGACCCCCATGGATGACCACGCCGGGACGCGATCTCCCACCGCGTCCCGACGAGTGACCCCTAGGACAACGACGAAGGCGGGGTCGGTCGCAGGGCGGAGGCAGCGCTGGTGGTGGCGGGCGCCGGGTGCGATCGGCCGAAGAGACCTATCAGGGCCGTGAGCGCGGAGAGGGCGCCGAGGGTGGCCCAGCCTGCGCCGTAGCCCGCGGTGGGGACGATCTTTCCGAAGGCGATGGGGAGGGCGAAGCCGCCGATCGCGGCGAAGGTGAGCATGAGTCCGATCGCGGTGCCGATGTGCTCGGGGTCCACGCGTGAGATCTCGGCGGGGACACACAGCCACGCCGGGAAGCTGAAGAGGAAGACGAATCCGATCAGGGCCGAGAGGAACCACAGCAGGGGAGCCGACCGGACCGGGACCAGGAAGAGGGCGGCACTCATGGCGAGAAACGGCACCACCATGATCAACCGGTAGTTCCTGAGCCGGTCCGCCGCGTAGCCGCCGAGCAGACTGCCCGGAATGCCCGCCAGGGCGAACACCGCGCCGAGCAGCCCTCCTTGGCCGCTGGTGAACCCGAGTTCGTCGATCGCGTACTCACCGATCAGCTGTGACGCGGTGATGTAGGCCCCGTACACCCCGACCATGGCCGCGCCATAGATCCACAGTTGTCGGTCCCACAGTGCCTTGGCGAGGCCCTCTCTGGTGATCTCGGCGCCGGCGAGTCCCGCCACGTCGGGCGGGGTGGCGAACCACGCGGCGACGGCAGCGGCCACGAAGAGGTTGAAGACTCCGCAGACGATCAGCATCGTTCGCCAGCCCACGGCGTCGGTGAGGGCGACGCACCCGTACAGGCCCAGTGCGGCCCCGACGCTGAACGCGGCGCCTCCGGTGATGCCCAGCGCGAAGTTGATCTCATGGTTGCGGAACCAGACACTGACCGCGCTCACCGACACCGAGAGGAAGATCGAGCCGCCGATGCCCGCCAGCACGCGGTAGATGGCGAGGTCGGTGTACTCGACGGCGATTCCGGAGAGTATGCCGCCGACGCTCTCCAGCGCTATTCCCAGGATGAGGGTGCGCTTGAGACCGAGCCGGGTCGCGAGCAGGCCCGCGGGGATGTGGACGACGCCGTACCCGATCAGGAACAGGGCGATCAGGAAGGCCAACTGGGTGAAGGACGCGCCCAGTTCCTCGCTGACCGGTGTGAAGGCCGAGGCGATGTTGAACCAGTTGAGCGTCAGACCCACGTAACCGGCCACCAGGAGGGCGAGCATGCGCCATCGGGCGGCGTAGATGTCTTCGGACATGGCGGGAGATCCCTTCGAGTAGGTGCGCCCCGTGCGCGGGGCAAGTGGGGGGACCGACCGTCAACCGTGGGGGAGGAGGGAAAGTGCGTTGTGCGTGTACGGGCGGGAGAGGGGCGAGCGGTGCTCGGCGCCTCTCCCGCCGGCCTGCCGGGGACGCCTACCGGGCTATCGCCCTCTCACCGCGATCGCCTCGAACTCGACGATCAGCTCCGGCTGCACCAGTCCCGCGACGAACACAAAGGTCGAGGGCGGGCGGGTCGGCAGCCACCGGTCGCGTACCGACCGGATCTCTTCGAGCGCCTCCGGCCTGGCGATGAAGCCGGTGATCTTGACGATGCGGTCCATCGAACTGCCCGCCGCCTCCAGGGTGCGCGCCAGGTTGGCGAACGCCTGCTCGGTCTGCGCGCGCGGATCGTCCACGCCGACGACGTCGCCCCGCTCGTCCCAGCCGATCTGTCCGGAGGTGAAGACGAGGTCGTCCACGGTGCCGGCCCAGTGCCAGGCCGTGCCCGACAGGACCCCGGGCACCTCGGTGACGAGACCGAAGTCCGCGGCCATGTCAGTCCTCCTCGACGAGCGCGATCGCCCGGACCGGTCCGGCGGTGCCGCCCGCGATCTTCAGAGGCATGGCGATCACCTGGAAGCCGTGCGGGGGCAACTGGTCGAGATTGGCCATCTTCTCCATGTGGACGTATTCCTTCTCCAGGCCGAGCAGGTGGCAGGGCCAGAGGAACTTGGGGTCGTGGCCGTGCTCGTGGTAGTCCGCGGCCCAGGCGGCGTACGGCCGGTCGTAGCTCCACGCGTCGGTTCCCACGGTGGTGACACCCTGGTCGAGCATCCACTCCAGCGCCTCGCGGCTCATACCTCCACCACGGGTCATGTACGCGTCCGTACCGAAGTACTTGTCGTTGCCGGTCATCGACAGCACGATGTCGCCGGGCTTGAGGGTGTAGTCGATGTCGCGGAACTTCCGCTGGAGAGTGCCGAGGGACACCTCCTCGCCGTCCGCGCAGTCCTGGATGTCGATGACCACCCCGTCGCCGATGCACCGCTCCAACGGCCATTCCTCGATGGTCTTGGGGCGGGAGCCGTCCGCCATCACCGGACCGAAGTGCCAGGGGGCGTCCATGTGCGTCCCTGTGTGGTCGGTGATCTCCAGGTTGCAGATGGCGTACGCCTCACCGGGAGTGGGCCAGTCCTGCGGGTCGATGTCGTAGTTGTCCTTGTTCCACTTCGCTCCCTCCGCGTGCGGAACGAGGGTGACTCCCTTGCCGTCGAGGGTCGGATCGGTGTCGACGGTCATCGAGAGGTCGACGATTCTTCTGGCCACGGGACTGCCTCACTATCCGTCTGTATCCACTTAGTGGATATGGAGTCAGGTGGTTGGATGTTGTGTCCGAGAACGTAAGGGTCGTGGCGGAGCCCCGTCAATGGGGGTGCGCCTTTCAATGGCGGTGCGCCTGCTTCTCCTCGCAGGGGCCACCCGTGCGGGAGCCCTGTACGAAAGCCTCGACCCGGGTGCGCAGTTCCCCGGTCGGGGCGAAGCACGCACGACGTAGGGCGGCGGCGTCGCAGGAGGGCCGCAATGGCGTCGGATCGAGCACGTCGCCGACGATCCGCTTGTTGGCGGCGGTCGCCACCGGTGCGAGCCGGGCCGCACGCCGGGCCAGGCGCAGTGCGGCCTCGACATGGCACCGCTCGTCGGTGATTTCCGTGACGGCTCCGGCCTGCCATGCCCGGTGCGCGTCCACGTACCGCCCCAGCAGCAGCATCTCGCGGGTCAGCGAGCCGCCCCAGACCGAGGCGAACCGTCGTATGCCGGTGTCGGAGTACACCAGGCCGAGATCGCCGGCCGGTATGCCGAACGAGGCGCCACGGGTGGCGACGCGTGCGTCGCAGCAGCAGGCCAGCTCCAGGCCACCCCCCAGGGCCGGACCGGTGATCGCGGCGATGACCGGGAAAGCGGCGTTCCTGATCGCGTCGAACACGGCGTGGGTGGGATGGGCGATCAGTTCCTC
Source organism: Streptomyces sp. NPDC059477 (assembly GCF_042749375.1). Taxonomy (NCBI): domain Bacteria; kingdom Bacillati; phylum Actinomycetota; class Actinomycetes; order Kitasatosporales; family Streptomycetaceae; genus Streptomyces; species Streptomyces sp. NPDC059477. The sequence goes on from NZ_JBHYUG010000036.1 coordinate 12,241, forward strand.
GGCGCGCGGTTCGAACCCGGGTCCGGCGACGCTGTGCAGGTCGTAGCCCGCGCAGAACGCCGGTCCGGTGCCGGTGAGGACCACGGCACGGGCGTCGATGCCCTCGAACGCCCGGGTCAGCTCGTCGAGCGTGCGGGTGTCGAGTGCGTTGCGGCGGCCAGGCCGGTCGAGAGTGACGACGGTGATGCCCGGTTCCGCCTCGTCGACGCGGATGCGCGCGGGCGTGCTCCGGTCACCGGTCATTCCCGCCCGCCCGCTGTTCGGCCAGCCGCAGGAAGGGTTCCAGCGCCCGGGGGTCGGACAGGGCGGTACGGTCCACCACGCGGTCGGGCTCCGCCCCCATCAGCAGCCGCTTCACCGGGACCTCCAGGGGCTTGCCCGTCCGGGTACGGGGTACCGCCTCGATCTGGTGGACCGTGTCGGGAACGTGCCGTGGGGAACAGTCCGCGCGCAGCCGGGCCGCGATCGCCCGGCGCAGTTCCTCGTCGAGTTCGCGCCCCCGGGCCAGGACCACGAACAGCTCCAGCCGTGACGTTCCGTCCCGATGGGGGAGATCGACGGCCAGGGCGTCGACCACCGCGTCGAGGGTCAGCACGGACCGGTACAGCTCGCTGGTGCCCATGCGGATCCCGCCCCGGTTGATCGTCGCGTCCGACCGTCCGTGGACGATCACTCCGCCGTGCGGCCCGATCTCCAGCCAGTCACCGTGGCGCCACACGGGCGGGTCGACGGCGTAGTGGCCGAAGTAGGCGTCGTGGTAGCGCGTGCCGTCGGAGTCCCCCCAGAATTTCACCGGCATCGAGGGCATCGGCGAGGTCAGCACCAGTTCGCCCATCTCGCCGACCACCGGACGGCCATCCTCGCTCCAGGCGGCGACGGGAGCGCCGAGCGACCTGCGCTGCAACTCGCCCCGCACCACCGGCAGCGTCGGCACCCCTCCGACGAAGGACGTGCACACGTCCGTGCCGCCGCTGCTGGAGAACAGCCAGAGATCCGGGCCCAGTTCCTCGTAGACCCAGTCGAAGAGTTCCGGCGTGAGCGGAGAGCCCGTGGAACCGACCGCGCGCAGCCGCGCCAGTCGTCCGTGCGCGCGCGGCCGTACGCCGTCGGCCCGGGACGCCGCCAGGAAGCCGGCGCTGGTGCCGAAACAGGTGGTCCGCGTGGCCTCCACCACGTCCCACATCGCCGCCGTGTCAGGATGGCGCGGGCTTCCGTCGTAGAGCACGATCGCGGCGTCGGTGAGCAGCGCGCCGATGAGGAAGTTCCACATCATCCACCCGGTGCTCGTGAACCACAGGATGCGGTCATGTGGGCGGGCGTCGACGTGGAGGTGAAGCTTCTTGAGATGTTCGAGGACGATGCCGCCGTGCCCGTGGACGATCGGCTTGGGGACACCTGTGGTGCCCGACGAGTAGAGAATCCACAGCGGGTGGTCGAAGGGCACCCTTTCGAACGAGAGCGGCCCTCGCTCGCGGCAGAAGGCGTCCCAGGTGAGGGCGGAGCCGAGTCCGGTGAGTGGCCGGCCGGGACGCAAGTGGTCGACCACGACGACCCGGTCGAGCGTCGGCAGCCCGCGCACCAGCTCACGCACCGGGTCCAGGCGGTCGACCTCACGTCCGCCGTAGCGGTATCCGTCCACGGTGATCAGTACGCGGGGGCCGATCTGCCGGAAGCGGTCCAATGCGCTCGCCGCTCCTGTCTCGGGAGCGACCACCGACCAGATCGCCCCGAGACTCGTCGTCGCCAGTAGCGCGACGACCGCCTCGATCGTGTTCGGCAGATACGCCGCGACACGGTCGCCGCGTCCCACTCCCGCCGCCACCAGTCCGGCCCTGGCCCGTGCCACACGGTCGTGCAGCTCCGCCCAGGTGATGTCGACGGGCGGTCGGGACTCCGCGGCGCACACGATCGCCACCTGCCCGGGATCGCGGCCGGTGAGGATGTGCTCGGCGTAGTTCAGGGCCACGCCGGGGAACCAGCGGGCACCCGGCATGGTGCGACCGTCGAGCACGATGGTGGGATCGCCGTCGGCACGTACGTCGAAGAAGTCCCAGATCGCTTTCCAGAACGCTTCGATGTTCTCGACCGACCAGCGCCAGAGGGTGTCGTAGTCCGCACAGCCGACGCCGCGCTCGCTCGCCAGCCAGTCCTGGAACCGGGTGAGTTGGCTGGAGGCGATCCGCTGCTCGGAGGGCGTCCACAGCACCGGCCGCTCCTCATCGGCCGCGTTCAGCATGCGAGGACCTTCATCAGATGCTCGGTGTACCGCATGAGCTGGTGATCCTTTCCGGGAGAGGCGATCAGCTGAAGCGCCATGGGGCGGTGGCCCGCCCCCAGCGGCACGGAGACGGCCGGGAACCCGTAGGCACCGGCGGCACGGGTGAAGCGTGAGACGTCGGCCACCGCCGCGGGCTCGGTGACCGCCGGCGCCGTCATCGGTGCCGTGGGCAGCATGATCACGTCGACATGGGTGAAGACGCGCCGAGCCTGGCGGGTCGCCAGCGACAGGGCCGATCGGGCGCGCTCGTACGCGTCCACCGTCATGCGGCTGCCGTGATCGAGCGCCGCCCGTACGTCCGGCTCGTCCGGCTCGATGCGACCGGCCCACCGGGCGGCCAGTTCGCGGGTGAGGACCGGGCCCATGCCGCGTGGCCGCAGCTCGAACCCCACCTCGGCGACCGGGTGACCGAGACCGGCGAGGCGATCGACGGCGGTCCGGAAGGACTCGGCGATCCGGGGCTCCAGGGGGCCGTGCTCCGCCAGGCCCGACGGCACCCCGATGCGTGGCGGGGCACCGCCGCGCCCGGAACCCGGCCGGCCGGCCACATCCGGCCCGTACGGCCCCCCAGCCACATCCAGCCCGTACGGCCCGCCAGCTACGTCCGACCCGGCAGCCACATCCGGCCCGCCCGGCCCGCCCGGCCCGTCCGCCACACCCAGCGCCTCGGCGGCGGACCGGCAGGCGCGGAGCGAGGTGGCGAACACCCCGACGCTGTCCATCGAGGGGGCCAGCGGAGCGCAGCCGTCCAGAGGCACGCTGCCGTGCGACAGCTTCACACCGACCACGCCGCACCACGCGGCGGGTACCCGCACCGAACCGGCGGTGTCACCGCCGATCGCCAGCGGGACGATCCCGGCCGCGACCGCAGCCGCCGACCCGCCGGACGAGCCGCCGGGCAGGGCGCCCGGCACCGCCGGGTTCGGGCACGGCGGCCTGCCGGGAGCCTGCCCGGTCATGCTCCAGGCGAGCTGGTCCATCGCGGTCTTGCCGATGACGACGGCGCCGGCCGCCCTCAGCCGCCGGACGACCGCCGCGTCCGCCGCAGCCCGGTGGATCGGCGTACGCAGCCCCGCGGTCGTGACCAGACCCGCCACGTCGAAGCTGTCCTTCACCGCGACCGGCACACCGGCCAGCGGCCCGACCACCTCCCCCCGCGCCACCCGGCGGTCGATCTCACGGGCGGCCTCCACCGCCCGATGGTCGACCGCCCAGAAGACGCCATCGGCCTCGATGGCCGCCGCGAGCGACCGCCGGCACACCCGCTCCGCGGACAGGGCACCCGAGCGCACCGCCGCCGCGATGGCCGTCGCGTCGCCGGGCAGATGGCCCGGTGCTGTGCCCTTCCGGGTCATGGGGTGCTCCCGGAGAGGACCGGCGGACTCGTCATGGGTCGCACCTCCCGACGGCTTGGGCGACGAGGGAGCGCGCGGGGCCTGCCGCGCCCGCCCGGCCGTCCGGCGGCTCCCGGGCATGGCGCCCGCAGGAGCGGCCTCACCCGGGGTTCCCGGCGGATACGGCCAAGGCGTCACGCGCCTTGAGGAACGGCTCGATGGGCAGGCGGGTGATCCCGGCGCCGACCTGGCCACGGCCCGCTTCCCGGTGCGCGAAGCCGTTGTTGACGACCGGGGTGATCCCGGTCCGGCAGACGAGGCCGACATCGATGCCCACGGGCGTGCCCCGGAAGCCGTCGAAGGGGATCAGGAACCGCCCGCTGCTGCCTCGGCAGATCCGCCGCATCGCCCCGACCAGCGCGACGGCCTCGTCATGGGTGCCCCCGATGAACGAGCTGATCGCCGGGGCCGCGGTCAGGGCGAACGCGCCGAGGCCGACCGTCTCCGTGATGAAGGAGTCGCCCATCGCCGGACAGGCGTCCGCGACGGTGAACCCGGGGAACACCTTCGGTTCGCCCACCGGGGCGGGCGAGGTGAACCAGCCGTCCACCCCGCTCACCCGCAAGCCCAGCGTGCGGCCGTTCGCGCACATCGCGGTGACCAGCCCGCGGGTGTCGTGCGCGCCGTGCGCGGCGTCCCCGAGCACCTTGGCCGCCGCCATCGAGAAGGCGAGGAAGGTGTGCGGATTGCCCGCGAGGAACTCCAGCACCGCGGCAGCCGTGTCCGCGTCGGGGGACACCCGCACGACGGCGGGTGCCAGACGGGCCACGAGGGCGGCGGTGGCGGCGACATTGCGGTTGTGGCACTCGTCCCCGCGCCGCAGGCCCTCCGCCTGGAGAGCGGTGATGTCGACACCGCCCTCGCTCTTGAGCGCCGCGTCCAGCACCGGGGCGAGCACGTCCCCCATCCACCGCAGCCGGGCCAGGACCCGGCCGTTCGTCGAGCCGAACCGCAGCGCCTCGCCGAGGCCCTCGTTGAGCGGGGCGAACGCGGTCCGTCCGTCCTCGCCCGTCACCTCGACGACGGGGGTGGCGGGGGAGACGACGCCCGCCATCGCCCCCACCCCTCCGGCCGAGTGGCACGGCAGCAGGGTCAGGCCACCGGAGTCGAGCAGTTCGCCCGCCGCGCGCAGATCCCCGGCCTCGCCCTCCAGGACGAGTGCGCCGAGCAGGGCACCGCGCATCGGCCCGGGCGGATCGTCCTGGCCCAGCGGGGGACCCGCGTGCAGGAACGTCCTGGCGCCGACGGCGTCCGTCACCTCGCCCGCCCGCCGGACGCCGGTCGCCACGGCCCTGCCCTCGGCGAGCAGTCTCCAGCCGTCGCGGTTCCTCATATGCGCGGCGGTGTCCACAGGACCGGGTCGCTGGCCGGTGTCATCTTCGCGAGCACCAGTTCGTCGAAGGCGTTGGCCGTTCCCCACTGGTCCTGCTCCTCCGGCGTGGTGCCCCAGACCTTGGGTGTCCAGCCGTGCTCCTCGTCGATCCGGATCAGTTCGGTCGTGTACTCCATGACGAAGCCGCTCGACGGCTCCTGGAAGTACGAGTACGTGTTGTCCCCGGCGCCGTGCCGTCCGGGACCCCACAGCGGCTGGACGCCGGCGCGCATGATCCGGCCCGTTCCGCGCATGAACTCGTCGAGGCCGTTGAGTTCGAAGGACACATGGTTCAGGCTCGTGTGCTTCGACCTCGCGAACGCGATGATGTGGTGCCAGCTCCCGGTGCGCATGAAGCAGAAGAAGTCCTGGAGCCAGTCGGAGATCTTGAAGCCCAGCACCTCGCCGTACCAGGCGACCGTCCGGTTCACATCAGGGGTGTTGAACACCACATGGCTGATGAACTTCGGCCTCGACTCGCCGCGTTCGACCGGCCGGTGGGCGCGCTGCTCGACCTCGGTCGCCAGTTCCAGGGCGCGGCCGTCGCAGTCGAAGAAGGCGCAGGCGTAGCCGCCGCCCAGCTCCGGCCGCTCGCCGGGCTCACGGATGATCTGTGCGCCGCTGCGGGCCACGCGCTCGAACAGCACGTCCACCCCGGCCCGGTCGCGCACGTCGAACGTGGTCAGCTCGATCCCGGCGACGTCGTTCCCGCGCAGTTTGACGATGTAGTTACTGGGACACCCGGACCCGAAGTAGCTCCGGCCCCGGTCCTCCTCGACCAGGTCCAGCTGCCAGAGGTCCCGGTAGAAGCCCCGCGCCACCGGCAGATCCGCCACGGCGATCGCGACGGACCGCACGCTCGTGATCGGATGGGGACCGGGGGGCGAGGCGTGGGCAGGGGCGGACGGGGTGGACAGGGACATATGACTCTCGCTTTCTGGCCGAGGGCTCGGCCGTCTTCGCCCCCGGCGGGGGCGGTGACCACGCTCACCAGTCAGTGGCGATGTACTTCGATTCCATGAATTCGAGCATTCCCTCGAAACCGCCCTCGCGGCCGAGACCGCTCTCCTTGACCCCGCCGAACGGCGCAGCGGGATCGGAGAGCAGACCGCGGTTGACGGCGACCATGCCCGCCTCCAGTTCGCCCGCCATCCGCAGCCCTCGGCGCAGATCGGAGGTGTAGACGTACGCCGCGAGCCCGAGAGGGGTGTCATTGGCGGCCCGGACGACCTCGTCGTCGGTGTCGAAGGCGATGAGAGCCGCGACGGGGCCGAAGATCTCCGCACGGACGATGTCCGCCCCGGGCGGGACGTCGACGAGGACGGTGGGCGCGTAGAACGCCCCTTCCCGCCGCGGCCGTTCGCCGCCCGTGAGGATCCGCGCCCCCGCGGCCACCGCGGACTCCACCAGGGCGGCGACCTTGTCGACGGCACGGTCGTTGATCAGGGGACCACATTCGCTCGCGGGGTCGGTTCCCGGGCCGACGGCCAGCGCGGCGAACCGGTCGGCCAGACGACGGGAGACCGCCTCGATGAGGGAGCGGTGGACATAGACGCGGTTGGCGGCGGTGCACGCCTGCCCGCCATTGCGCATCTTCGCGATCATCAGACCCTCGATCACCTCGTCCACGTCGGCGTCGTCGAGCACGATGAAGGGCGCGTTCCCGCCCAGTTCCATGCTGGACTTGAGCACCGTGTCGGCGGCTTCGCGCAGCAGGACACGTCCCACCTCGGTGGAGCCGGTGAACGACAGGGCCCGCACTCGCGGGTCGTGCAGCATCGCGCGCACCACCTCGCCGGACCGGCTGGTGGTGACGACGTTGATCACACCGTCGGGCACACCCGCCTCCGCGCACAGCCGGGCGATCAGATAGGCGGTGAGCGGGGTCTCGGCGGCCGGCTTGAGCACGACCGGGCATCCGGCGGCCAGCGCCGGCGCGATCTTCCGGGTGGCCATGGCGGCGGGGAAGTTCCACGGGGTGATCAGCACGGCGACGCCGATGGGCTCGTAGGCCACCATGATCCGATTGGTGCCGCCGGGCGAGACGCCGAGGTGGCCCGCCGCCCGCACCGCCTCCTCGGAGTACCACCGGAAGAACTCCGCGGCGTAGGCGACCTCGCCCCGGGCGTCGGCGAGTGTCTTGCCGTTCTCCGCCGAGATCAGCCGGGCGATGTCGTCCGCGCGCTCGGTCATCAGCTCCCAGCAGCGCCGCAGGATCTCGGCCCGGTGCCGGGGGCTGGTCGCCCGCCAGGAAGCAAATGCCCCGGCTGCCGCATCGACGGCCGCCAGGCCGTCCTCGACGCTGCCGTCCGGCACGGCGCCGAGCGCCTTCCCGGAGGACGGATCGCGGACCTCGATCGGGTCGCGCGGGCGGCCGGGCGGCGCCGCGCCGATGATGAGATCGGGGAACAGTGGTTCGGTGGACATCGTCATCGAAGATCCTTCGCTCTTGTGGCGGGGGAGCGGCATCAGGCCGGGTTGCGGCCGGTGAAGAACTCGTGGTCCGGGGAGTCGGTGACATCGAGACCGCCGGCCACGGCGGCGGCGCGGAGCTGTGCCATCTGGCCGTCGTTGATACGGGACAGCGGCGCACGCATGGGGCCGCCGTTGAACCCGTTGAGCCACCCCTGGTACTTCCACAGGTAGCGATGGACCATCGCGGTGCCCGCCACGGCCTGTCCGACGACGGCGGAGTCGGCCTCGCGCACCGGGTGGATCCGCCAGTAGATCTCCATCGCGTCGTCGAAGCGGCCCTCGCGCATGAGATCGAAGTAGCGTGCCACCCAGGGGCCGTACGCCTCGTAGTTCGAGGTCCCCATCCACTGCATCCCGTACATCGAGTGCCATGCCGGGGAGTTGGACTCGATCGGGTCCATGACGATGACCTGGTCGCGGTACTTGTGGAAGATCTCGGCGATGCCGCCGACCCCGGGTCCGCCGACCTCGCTCTTCACCGCGACGACATTCGGGATCTCGTCGATCATCCGGCCGATCAGCCGCGGTGAGAAGTGGCTGGGGTGCAGCCGGCGGAAGTTCCACAGGTGCATGGCGAAGACGATGACGCCGAGGTTCGTGCTGTCGGCGACGGCCTTGGTGTAGTCGAAGACCTCCTGCTCGGTCCGCGGGTAGAAGGTGAGCGGGTAGGACAGCAGGACGTACGTCGCACCGCGCTTCTCCGACTCCTGGACCAGGCGGATGTTGTCCTGAAGGGTCGGCAGCGCGGCGTGGACGACGATCTGGAGGTCGTCCCCGGCCTCGTCGACCGAGATCTCGGTGATGCGGAGCAGTTCCTCGAAGGTGGTTCCGCACTCCGAGACGATGAGCGCGGACGACATCCCGAGCTGCTTCTCCAGGTCGATGTCATGCCGGACGGCACGCTCGTTGACCTTGCTCAGATCGCTGGTGAACGTCGGCAGCAGGCATCCGCAGATGCCCTTCATGTTCTCCTTGGCCCAAGCGCGGGCTTCCAGACGTGAGTAGCTCATGGACGGATCTCCGTTCGACGGGACTGACGCGGGTCACGACGGACCGGCACGGACCTGGACGCGACGGAAACGTGTCTCGACGCGCCTGAAGCGGTCCGGACGTCTCGATATCCAGATAGTGGATGACGTAACCGCTTGGTGGATAGTGGCGGAGGCTAGCAACCGGAGATCGGTCGGTCAACAGTTCGCCCGCCGCTGTCGACCGCGGTGACGAGTGGGCGGGATCGGGGCCTTTTCGTGCGCTTCCGGGGGCATTGACACCCGGCATTCACGGTTGTAGCTTCACCGCACCCACTAAGTGGATAGCGTATCCACTATCTGGATATTGCCTGCTCGGAGACAGGAGTCTGCGGATGATCAAGGCAGAAACGACCGAAACCCGGGTGAGCCGGCAGTCGTACTGGGGCGACGACGAGTTCCAGCTGGAGATGGAGCGAATCTTCCGGCGATGCTGGCTCTTCGTGGCGCACGAGAGCGAGATCGCCCGCCCCGGTGACTACGTCACCAGGAACCTGGGCGGTGAGGACGTCATCGTGACCCGCGACGAGAGCGGGGAGATCAGGGCGTTCCTCAACTCGTGCACCCACCGGGGCACCCAACTGTGCCGGGCGGACCTCGGCAACTCCTCGCACTTCAGGTGCAGCTACCACGGCTGGACCTTCGCCAACTCCGGCGACCTCAAAGGCGTCCCGGAACGCAAACAGGTCTTCGACGCCTCCTTCGACAAATCCGCGTTCGGCCTGGTGCGCGTCCCCCATGTGGACACCTTCCACGGCCTGGTGTTCGCCAGCTGGAACCCGGACGCCCCACCACTGGCCGAGGAACTGGGCCCCGCCGCCTGGTATCTGCGCGGGGTCCTCGACAAGGCCGGCGACCTGGTCGCGGCCGGCCCCCCGGCCCGCGCCCGCGTCCGGACCAACTGGAAACTCGGATCGGAGAACTTCGCCGGCGACGGATACCACCTGGCGACCACCCACCAGAGCCCGATCGAACTGGGCACCTACCTCAACACCGACGCGTTCCCCCAGCTCGAAGGGGTGTCCATGGCCGGAATGCGAGGACGGTGCGTCGTCGCGGGAAACGGCCACACCTTCCGCGTACAGCACTACGACCTGCCCGGGACGGAGCCCGTCTTCCTCGGCTACCCGCCCGAGAAGTGGCCGGAGATGGCGGAGAGCCTGGACAGCGGCCAGATCGACCTGATGTCACGGATGTCCGTGCTCCACGGGAACATCTTCCCCAACCTGTCGCTCATCGACGCCGCCGCGCTCACCTCCGGCGACGACACCCCGGCCGTGTCCTACGTCCAGTTCCGTGCCTGGCGCCCCCTCGACAGCATGCACTGCGAGCTGATGCTCTGGGCGCTCGTACCGAAGTGGTACGACGACCAGCAGCGCACCGACTCCCTGCGGGCCAACCTGCGCATGGTCGGCCTGGCGGGCATCTTCGACACCGACGACCTCCAGAACTGGACCAGCGTCGCGGACATGAGCCGGGGCGCCGTCTCACGGACCACGGACTTCGTCTACGAGGGCGGCCTCGCGGCCCCGAAGGACACCGAGAAGCCCTGGCCGGGCGACGTCTACGACATCGACCACTCCGAGACCAATCAGCGCGAGCTGTACCGGCGCTGGGCGGAACTGATGAACGACACCTCGTTCGTCCCCACCGCGGCGGGACGGAGGTCGGCCCGATGAACGCACTGACGGAACACCACCGGCACAGCGGGACACCCGATCCTGAGACATCGAGCGCACTGAGCCACTTCTACGATGTCGAGGCGCGACTGCTGGACACCTACGCATACCCCCAGTGGCTGCCGCTGCTGGAGGACGAGTTCGTCTACCGTGTCCCCGTCACGGTCACCCGCGACGATCCGTCGCTGGCGCCGAACATGCCCGGGGTCCACCTGGTCGACGAGTCACGGGAGTCACTGGCATCCCTGTGGGCCCGCCGCTTCGAACCGGAGCACATCGACTTCGCCTGGGGCGAGGTTCCGCTCCACCGCATACGGCGGTTCGTCAGCAACGTGGTGGCCGAACCCGGCGAACGGGTCGGCGAGTTCATCGTCACCAGCAACGTGCTGATCAGCGTCACCCATCAGTCGCACCCCGCCGTCATCGCACCCGCGGGACGACGTGACGTGGTGCGCCGCCGCCCGGACGGCTGGGGGCTGGTGAGCCGCACCGCCGTCCTGGACGAGAGCGTCGTCAGGCTGCCGCACCTGCGGATGGTGATCTGAGTGCCCCCGCAGACCCCCCGGGCCAGTGGTCCTCCGGCCGACGAGCACAACGTCGTCGAGTCGGAGTTCACCGTGGTGAACGAGTTCACCGCCGTACGCATCAGCAAGGTCAGGACCCGCAACGGCCACCGGGTCGAGATCCGGTCGCTGCGGCTGGGCTTTCACCTCCAGCTCGACCCGCTCGCCCTCGAAAGCATCAGCTGGCAGTCACCCGAAGTGTTCTCCCAGTTCCTCGACCAGCCCTTCGGGCCCGCGCCGGGCCCCACCCCTCGATGACCCGGCCACGGCACCTCACCGCCACCGCCACCGCTACCGAGAGAGACCCCGAACATGCTTCTCCTGACGGACGACGAAGTCCGCGCCTGTCTGCCGATGGACCAGCTCGTCGACGCCCTGCGCGACGGCTACCGCATCGAGGCTGACGGCGGCGTACAGCTGCCCGACCGCGTCAACCTCGCCGCCCGGCCCGGCTTCTTCCGCCTCATGCCCGCCGTCGTCGGCGGCGCCGACGTCATGGGCTTCAAGGTCTTCAACCAGGTGAGCGCAGGCGGCGTCCAGTACCTGATCGGCCTGTACGACGAGGGCTCGGGCGAACTGCTGGCCCAGCTCGACGGCGCCTATCTCACCGCCGCGCGGACCGGCGCGGCGACCGGCGTGGCAGCGGGCCTGCTCGGTCCACGCGGCCCGGTCGAGGTCGGACTGATCGGCTCCGGACTGGAGGCGGAGACGAACCTCGCGGGCACCTGCGCGGCCCTTGACGTCACATCGGTCGCGGTCTTCAGCCCCCACCCCGAGCGCCGGGAGCGATTCGCCCGGCGCATGACCGAGCGGCTGGGAATCCCCGTGGTCCCGGTGGACACCGCCGAACAAGCGGCCTCGGCCGCGGTGGTGGTCGTGGCGACCAACACCGGCATGGGCACCGGCCGAGTGGCCCTGCGCGGGAAGTGGCTCAGCCCCGGCGCGACCGTCCTGTCCATCGGCTCCACCATGCCGGAGCTGCGCGAACTCGACGTCGAGGTCATGGACCGCGCCCGCCTGGTCGTCAGCGACGCACCCGAACAGGCCCGCGGCGAGTCCGGGGACCTGATCGCCGCCGACGAGGCCGGAGCACTCAGCGGCAAGCTGCGGTCACTCGCCGAACTCGCCGCCCCCACCGCCCACCGGGCACCCCGCGAGCACCCCGCGGACATCGCCGTCTACAAATCCGTCGGCACCGCACTGCAAGACCTCATCGCCGCCCGCCTGGTGTACGAGCACGCGCGCACCGCCGGCACCGGCATCGACGTCGACCTCCTGCGGGTCAAGAAGCCGGCGGGGTCGTGAGCGCCCCCGACGCCGCCCGGCGCGTCGCCCTGGTCACCGGCGCCGCCAGCGGAATCGGCGCCGCGACCGCCCGGGCCCTAGCCCGCGCCGGATACGCCGTGGCGGCCTGTGACCTGTCCGGTCCCGGAGCCCGCGAGACCGCCGACGGCATCCGCTCCACCGGCGTGAGAGCCACGGCGTACCAAGTGGATGTCACCGACGGGACGGCGGTCGCCGACGCGGTACACGCCACCCAGCACGAACTGGGCCCGCTGGACGTCGTCGTGCACGCGGCAGGCATCTTCGACCAGAACCAGCCCTTCACCGAACTCACCGACGACGTATGGGAGCTGGTGCTCCGCGTCAACGTCAGGGGCACGGCCAACACACTGCGCGCCGCACTCCCCGCCCTGGCCGCCCGGGGCCACGGCAGCATCATCACGGTGGCCTCGTCGGCGGGACTCGTCCCCCGGGGCGGCGGCGCCGCGTACATCGCCTCCAAACACGCGGTGGTGGGACTGACCATGAAGGTGGCCGCCGAGGCCGCCGCCCAGGGCGTCCGGGTCAACGCGGTCGCCCCCGGCTGGATCCCGACCCGGCTCTTCGAGACCAGCGCGACCGCGCTGCGCGCCGGGACGGCCCGGCCGGGCGAGATCCCCGAGGAACCGGCCCCCGTCGGCGGCACGGTCCCGATGGGGCGGCCCGGCACCGCCGACGAGGTCGCGGACGGGATCGTCTTCCTCGCCGACGACCGCTCCCGCTACATCACCGGCACCGTCCTGCCGATCGACGGCGGCTATCTCCTCGCGTGACGAGGCCGCGTCCCCTCCCGTAACAGCCGGTGTCCCGGCGCATTTCACGATCCAGAGGTACTGCCATGAAAGTGACCGCCCATCTCACCAAGTGCCGTGGCTACGGCAGTTGCATGCTTGAGGCCCCCACCGTGTTCGACCTGGACGAGGACGAGAACCGGGTCGTCGTACTCGATGAGGAACCGGCGGAGGAACTGCGCGGCACCATCGAACGCGCCGTACGGTCCTGTCCGGCCCGCGCCCTTCAGGTGACCGGCTGATGGCCCCGCCCCGGCAGGTGACGATCGTCGGCGCCTCCCTCGGCGGGATGTCGCTCGCCCAGGAACTGCGCCGGCTCGGCTACGACGGAGGGGTGACGGTGATCGGGGCCGAGCCGACCCGCGCCCACTACGACCGCACCCAGTTGTCCAAGGACCTGCTGACCGGCCGCGCCGAACCCGATTCCCTCTACCTGGCGACCGAGGACGAGATCGCCGCTCTCACGCTCGACCTGCGCACGGGCCGCCGTGCCACCGCGCTGCGCACGGGCGAGGGCGGCACGACCGTCACCGTCGACGACGGCACGTCCCTGGGCGCCGAGGTCGTCGTGATCGCCACGGGTTCCGCCGCCCGCCGGCCACGGTTCCCGTCCGACCTGCGGGGTGTGCACTGTCTGCGCAGTCTGGAGGACGGCCTCGCACTGCGCGCCGCGCTGGCCGACGCGGAGCGGGTCGTGGTCCTGGGAGCGGGCTTCATCGGCTGCGAGGTCGCCGCCGCCGCACGGGAACTCGGCCGCGAGGTGACCGTGGTCGACATCCAGCCGGTGCCGATGCACGGGGTCCTGGGACCCGTCGTCGGCGACCATTTCAGGCGGCTGCACCAGGCCCGGGGCACCGCGTTCGAACTCGGCACCGGCGTCGACGGTCTGGTCGGGGACGGCCATGTCCGTGGCGTACGGCTGGCCGACGGCCGGGTCCTGGACGCGGACCTGGTGGTCATCGGGTTCGGCGGCGTCCCGGAGACCCGATGGCTGGAGGGATCGGGCGTGGCGATGGACAACGGGGTGCTCTGCGACGACGCGGGCCGCACCACGGCCGCCGGTGTGTTCGCCCTCGGGGACGCGGCCCGCTGGCACTCCCCCCGGCACGGCCGCCCCGTACGGTCGGAGCACTGGAACCACGTGGGGCTCCAGGCGTCCGTGGTCGCGGAGAACATCGTCGCCGGTGCGGTGACCACACAGTCCGCCCCGGCGGCCCGGCTCGACGCGCTGCCCTCCTTCTGGACCGATCAGTTCGGCTCCCGGATGCAACTGGTGGGGGCACCCGCCCCGGAGGACAGCGTCCACATCCTCGCCGGCGCACCAGGGGAGTCAGGTCTGGTCGCGGTGTACACCCGCGACGGACATGCCACGGCCGCCGTCGCCGTGGACGCGCCACGCGCACTGATCCGCCATCACGCACAGGTGGCGGCCGGTGCCCCCTGGCCGCCCGTGCAGGCCACACCCCACTGACCGGCACGGCCTGAGCCCCGTGGAAGACCGCGGGCGCACCGGGCGTGGCGCGCACTGCCTCCGGCGTCGCGGTGACAGCGGCGCCGGATCACTACCGGGGCGCGACCTTGCCCCGCCACCCGAGCAACTGGGACAGCGACGTGGCCAGACCGAGGGTGACGTCCCGGACCTCCGCGGGGTCGGGCCCGTCCTTGCGCGCGGTGACGATGGACGCCGACCCCACCACAGCGCCCCCGGCGTTGCGCACCGGGGCTGCGGTCGCCGTCGTCGCCGAGGTGATGTCCGGGTCGGTGGTCACCACCCCTGAGTTCCGCGCCCCGTCGAGGACGGTCAGCAACCCGGCCGCGTCGGTGATGGCCGTCTCGTCCTCGACGGACGTGAAGTGGGCTACGTAGGCGGCGCAGAAATCGTCCGGCGCGAAGGCCAGCAGCACCAGCCCGCGCGCGCCGATGTGCAGCGGGTACGGGCGATAGGTATTGGCGTACGAAAGGCTGGGCACCGGATCCCGTGGCTCGACACTCGCGATCGCGATGGAGGCGTAGGACTCCCGCTCGGCGATCTGCACGAAACCGCCCACCCGGTCGGCCGCGGTCCGCATCAGCGGCTCACCGGTATGGAAGAGCGGGTGCTCATTGAGATACGACGACCCGATCGCGAACAGCCGCCGGCCCACGTAGTGCAGCCCGGTCGCGTCGTCACGGTGCACGAATCCGTGCTCACGGAGGTACACGAGGGTGCGGTGGGCGGTCGCCCACTTCGAGGAGGTACGTTCGGCCAGCTCCGTCGCCCGCATCGGTTTCTCGGCGAGGTACTCCAGCATCTGCATGGCCCTGTGCATGCTCTGCATCGAGCTGGACGTGGACCCGCGAGCGGTGTCCCCACTTTCGAACATCGCAAAAATCTACCACGGGCGACAACAGCCCTGATCATCGGCGCCGGGACCGGGCCGGTACCCGACTCCTTGTGGAGGCGGGGTACCGACCGGACCGGGCCCCGGCCGTTCACCGGCCGGGGCGCGTCCTCCCGCGGATCACCACCTCATACGGTGGCGTCCAGGTCGGGCAGCGGGTGGCGGGCGCACAGGCTGCTCACCTCCGCGCGCGCCCGGGCACGGACGGCCTCGTCGAGGTGCCAGGTGCGGGTGTCCGTGGCCTTGACCGAGGACAGGACCCGGTCGACCAGGGCGGCGCACTCATGGACGGCGTCGGCGTCCATACCGCGTGCGGCCAGGTGGTTCGTGCCCAGCCGCAGACCGCTGGTCACCCGTGGGCCGTGCGGGTCGTCGGGGATCTTGTTCTTGTTCACGATGATTCCGCACGACTCCAGCGCCTGCTCCGCGACCAGTCCGGTCAGTCCCCTGCGGCCGATGTCGATGAGCACCATGTGGTTGTCCGTGCCGCCGGTGAGGACGTGATGACCGGCGTCGGACAGCGCCGAAGCCAGGACCGTGGCACCGGAGACGATTCGCCGGGCCAGTTCCCGGAACTCGGGCTGCGCCACCCGCGCCAGCGCCCTGCCCTTGGCCGCGACGGCCTGGAGCTGCGGAGTGCCCTGCACATAGGGGAAGACCGCGCTCTGCAAGGTCTCGGCGAGGGTCTTGCGCGAGCCCGGTACGGGAGTGTCGGCGTCCCCGCCCATCAGGACGAGGCCGCCACGGGGGCCGTAGAGCTGCTTGTAGGTGCTGGTCGTGGTCACGTGCGCCACATCGACGGGGCTGGGGTGCAGGCCCGCCGCCACCAGGCCGGAGATGTGGGAGATGTCGGCGAGCAGGAAGGCTCCGACCTCGTCGGCTATCGCCCGGAACCGGACGAAGTCGATCTCGCGGGGGTAGGCGCTCGCGCCGCAGACGATCAGCCGGGGCCGGTGCTCCTTGGAGAGGCGTTCGACCTCGTCCATGTCGATCCAGCCGGCGGCGTCGGTGCCGTAGCCGACCGATGTGAAGTAGGTGCCGGACACCGAGGCACGGGAGCCGTGGGTGAGATGACCGCCCGCGCTCAGCTCCATGCCGAGAAGTACGTCGCCGGGGCTGAGCAGACTGAACATCACGGCCTGGTTGGCGGTGCTGCCGGAGTGGGGCTGGACGTTGGCGTACCGGGCGCCGAAGGCGGCCTTGGCGCGGCGGATCGCCAGCCGTTCCACCTCGTCCACCACCTCGCAGCCCGCGTGGAAGCGGGCCCCGGGGTATCCCTCGGTGGTGACATTGCCGAGGACCGTTCCCTCACAGGCGGTCACCGAGGCGGGCGCGACGCTGGAGGCGGCGATCATGGCAAGGGTCGAGGACTGGCGCAGGTGCTCGCGCTCCAGCAGGTCGTACAGTTCGCGGTCCTGGTCGTGCAGCTGACGTAAGCCGAGCTGCGCGTAGGTGGCCAGGGGGCTGGAAGACAGGGTCATCGGTTCTCCACTTGTGCCAGGAGGCCGGCGAGGGCCGGCTCTTCGGGGTTCTCGGCCAGCCGATGCATCGCGGACAGGACCTGCCGGAGCAGTTCATCGGCGGTTCCGCGGCCGTACCGGGTCTCGTCGACGACGACCTCCAGGAGCTGACCACGGCCGCGCGGATCGTCGATGACCTCGACGCGGACCGCCAGGCTCGATGTGTCCCTGAGGTCCTCGTCGGTGGTGACCAGGCCGGTGTCCAGGAGCCGGTCCCGGACATGGAAATGGACGTAGTTGAAGGCGGTGTCGAAGGGGACACCACCGAGCAGCGCACGCACCTCGGCGTCCGGGAAGCGGCGGTGGCCGAGCAGCCCGCTCTCCGCCTCGAAGGCACGCCTGGCCGCGGTCCGCCAGGAGGCTCCGGCCAGATCGAGGCGCAGCGGGAGGGTGTTCAGGAACAGGCCGAGGGTCAGCTCACTGCCCACCGTCTCCGGCCGGCCGCTCACGGTCAGTCCGACGGTGACCTCGGTGGCGCCGGCCAGGACCGCCTGGGCCGCGCAGTCCGCCGCCAGGTACAGGCTCTTCACCGGAACACCCCACGCGACACCGAGCCGCTGGACGCGCTCGACGTCGTCGGCCGGGATACGGGCCGCGGCCTTGCGGTAGGGATCGCCCGTGCCGTCGCCCCGCTCGGGAAGCGTCGCCGCCGGCCCGCCGCCCAGCTTCTCGAAGAACCGCCGGGACGTGTCGTCGCGCAGTGCGGCGCGCTCCAGGCGTACGTACTCCTGCGCGGGTGCGGGTGCGGCGAGTTCCAGGTGCTCGCCGCGCAGCAGCGCCGCGTACAGCCGGATCAGCTCGCTGGCCAGGACGGTCTCGCTCCAGCCGTCCAGCGCCGCGTGGTGGAACGCGTAGGCGAGCCGGAACTCCGAGGTGCCCGTGCGGGCCGCGTGCACCCGCCACAGCGGTGCCCGCTCGGGGTCGAAGGGGGCCTGAAGAGTCCGTACGACGGCGTCGTACCGCTCGGACATCGCGGCCGGGTCCAGGTCCGACCAGTCCGCCGACTCGACGGGGACGACGACCTCCCGCTCCACCACCTGCATGGGCTCGCTGAAGGTGGTCAGGTCGAAGCGGGTGCGCAGCATCGGGTGGCGCAGGGTGACGGCCTCGACGGCCCGTCGGAGCACGGCCGGGTCCAGCGGGAGCGTGACCGAGCGGGACACCACGTCGATGTAGAGATGCCCCCCGCTCAGCAGGTTCTCGTAGATCAGACCCAGTTGCAGCCGGGTGGCCGGATACACCGCATCCGCGCTGTCCGCGACCAGCGCCAGGTCCTGGGGGGAGACCAGCTCCTGGCTCTGCCCTTCGTCGGGTGTGCCCGCCGTGCCGTCGCCGCAGGCGCCACGGGGCGTGGGGTTCTTGAACAGGTCGAGGAGAGTCAGTCGCAGTCCGCGTTCCTTGGCCACGCCGACGACCTGGACGGCGAGGAGCGAGTCCCCGCCCAGAGAGAAGAAGTCGTCGTCCGGGCCGACGCCGTCGACTCCGAGGATCTCCTCCCAGACGCGCGCCAGGACGGCGGCGTCGGCCCCTCCTGGCCGGGGCGACTCTTCGATGGCTGTGTCACTCACTGTCCGTTCCTTCTTCTCGTCGGGCGTAAGGCTGTCGTGGAGGTACGGGCTGTCGTGGGGATCAGGGCTGTCATGGGCGTTCGGGCGAAAGGGCCGGGTGTCACAGCCGGCCGAGGTCGGCACCGGTCACCGTCACCGTCCGGACACCGGGTTCCTGGGGGAAGGCGAAGGTGTAGCGCAGCCTGGACTCGATGTCCGCGAAGACGGCGGCGAGTTCGGTCAGGCCGCTGGTCTCGCCGATGACGGTGTCGAGTTCCTGGGTCTGCACGCCTCCCGCGAGCCGGGTGCCCGGCCGGGCGTAGGGGCGGTGCACCGTCACCTCGGCGAGGGCCCGGATCTCGTCGGCGCCTTCCACCGCGACCAGTTCGCAGGGGTCGCGGGGAGCGGGATGGATGATCTGGTAGACCGCCCGGCCCGGCGGCAGTGCAGGGATGTCGACCCGCTCGCCGAGGGCGATCCGGCCGGCCAGCCCGATCAGGTCGGTGCCGGTGGTGCGGCGGGACAGTTCGTTGATGCCGCCGCCCAGCCGCCCGTTCACCTCGATGAACCGGGGTCCCTCGGGGGTGAGTTTGGCCTCGGTGTGGGTCAGGCCCGTGGTGATGCCCAGCGCCCTGACCGCCCGCCTGGCCAGGTCGAAGACCCGCTCCGTCTCCTGCGGGTCCAGGGGTGAGGGCCAGAACCTGCCGGTCTCCCGGAACGGGGGAACCATGGGGAACTTGCCGGTCACCGCGATATCGGTGATGTCCCCCTGCTGCACGAACTGCTCGATCGAGACGTAGTCGCCGAAGGGCGCGCAGTCCCGCCCCACCAGGTACTCCTCCAGGACGAGAGCCCCCGCGGGGTCGTATCCGGGTGTTCCCGCGGCCAGCAGCCGTTCCGTCGTCCGCCGTCCCCCGGCCTCGTCCTCGATGAGGAAGGTGTTGCGGCTGGCGCCTCCGAAGGCGGGCTTGAGGACCGCGGGGAGGCCCACGTGCGCGACCGCGTCCGCCCACTGGGCGACGGTGTCGATCCGGTGGAAGCGCACGGAGTCGACACCCGCCGCCCGCAGCGCGTTTCGCTGGTTCCACTTGTCGGTCAGCAGTGCGGTGGTCGCCGGCGAGTGCTGCGGCAGCCCCAGCCGGTGGGCCAGCTCCCCGGTGAGACGCAGGGCCTTCTCGCTGAACGTCACGATGCCGCCGGGGCCATGACCGGCGAGCCGGACCACCGCCTGTTCGAGGTCGTCGATCCAGACGAGAGGCGCGAACTGCGTGAGCAGCGGCTCCATCGCCCGGGTGTGCTCGTTGCGTTCCGCGGCGAAGACCCAGCTGGCCCAGTCGCCCAGCCCCACGGCGATGTCACCCGGGTGCGCCGCACCGGCGTCGTACACCACGATCAGTGGCTTCACCGGAACTCCTTTCGTGCGCGGTCACCGTCCAGGACGGTGTGGATCAGCTCGGTCACCCGGGTGAGGCCGTCCCGGAAGTAGAAGTGGCCGCCCGGCAGCGTGCGGGTGATCAGGCCCGCCGTGGTGCACTCGGACCACGTCTCCAGATGCCCGGCGTCCACCCAGGCGTCGTCCGCGCCGCCGATCGCGAGCAGCGGGCAGGACAGGGGCAGGCGTCCGGGGACGTGCCGGGCGAGCATCAGGTAGTCGGCGCGCAGGACGGGCACGATCAGGTCCAGGACGGCGGGGTCGAGGAGCAGCTCGGGATCGAGCGGGCTGTAGCGGGTGATCTCCTGGAGCCACTGCGCGTCGGACATGGCCAGGACCTGCCCGGCATCCACGCGGGGTGCGGACGGCGCCCGGGCCGCGGAGGCGACCAGCAGTTCCACCTCGCGGCCCGCGTGCTCCAGGTGCAGCGCCAGCGCGTGGCCGAGCACACCGCCCAGGCTGTGGCCGACGATGACCACCGGCCCCGTGGAATGCCGCTCGATCTCCCGGCCCGCCTCGGCGGCCAGCTCATCGATACTGGTCGGCGGCGCTTCGGCGGCGCGTGGGCCCCGGCCGGGATATTGCAGGACGAGGGCGCTCTCGCCGGCGCGCAGGAGCTGTGCGGGCCAGTCGCCCATGGAGTAGGCGCTGCCCCCGGCGAACGGAGCCAGGACATAGGTGCGGGTGCCCGCCGCCGCGCCGTAGTGCCACAGCAGCGGGGTGGGTTCGGTGTGCTTCACGAGGCGGCGGGCGCTACGGACTTGGGGCGGATGTCGGTCCACACCGTCGCGACATGGGCCAGGCACTCCTCCCGGCTGCCGCTGACCCCGATCGTCCGCCAGCCCGCGGGCAGGGCCTTGGCCTCGGGCCATATCGAGTACTGCTCTTCTGCGTTCACCACAACGGTGTGGGTCATCGGGTGGGCTCCTCACTGGATGGGTGCGGGGACGCGTCGGCGGCGGCACGCAGGGCTTCGGAACAGGACGCGACGAGCGCGTTCCTGCGGGGTGCGGCACAGACCTCGCCGCTGAAGCGCCACAGGACGGTCAGCCGGCCGTCGACGATGCTGGGATAGATCTCGATGGGATGGGAACGGGGCATGTCCGCGGGCCGGTCGTCCCCGGAGATGTCGGTGCGCACGTCCCCGAGCGGCCCAGGCGCCTGGCCATGGCCCGTGCGGTCGCCGCCCTCGTCGCCGCCCGCGTGCAGATAGCCCGGTTCCCCCCAGTAGTTGAAGAGCACCTCGGGCACGGGGAGGGCGGCGAGCCGGGCGCGCAGCGCCGGATCGGGGTGCAGATGGCGCAGCAGGTCGAGGTCGAGGCCCCGGCCGGGGATGCTCCGGACCAGCTCGGCCACGGCACGGGCCTGGTGCACATCGGCGGGGTCGGTCGGCATGGGCAGCGCGAAGGGGTAGGCGGTGTTGAAGAAGCCGACGGTGCGGCTCAGGTCGACGTCGTCGAACAGGTCTTCCCGGCCATGGCCGCCGAGCTGCACCAGGAGGTCACCGGCCGGTACCTCCAGCCACGTCCTGAAGCCCGCGCCGATCGCGGCCAGCAGGCATTCGTAGACGGTCAGTCCGCGGCGGGCCGCTCCCTCGACGAACCGGCGCGTCCACTCCCTGTCGAAGATGTCGGTGTGCTCCTGGGTGTTGCCCTCGGTCCCCGGGGAGCAGGCGTGGACGACCGGTACGCAGCGGCTCCAGTCACGGGTCAGCCAGTACCCGGCGTCCAGGCGGCCCGGTTCACCGCGTACGAACTCCACCAGGCGCCTGGCCCACGCGGTGTACGGCGTGCCGACCGGATCCAGGGCGTCGGCGTGGCCGTCCCGCAGGATCGCGGAGAGGTCCTCGGTGATCACGTTCCAGGAGTAGAGGTCCACCACCGCGTGGTGGACGACCATGACCAGCCGGTCGTCCTGCCCCTCGGGGAGCCGGAGCAGCCCGGCCCGGCACACCGGTCCCGCCCGCAGATCCAGGGCCGCGTGCAGTCGCGTCGCCGAGGCGTGCATCCGCGACTCCAGGGCGTCCGCCGGCACCTGGGTCAGGTCGAACTCCGTCAGCGGCGGCGGTACGTCGGTGACGGTCTGCGCCAGCGGGCCGCCCTCGGGGTCGACGCGGGCCCGCAGCATCGGATGGCGCTCGGCCAGCAGCTGAACGGCGTGCCGCACCTCATCCGTGGTGACCGGGCGCCGTACGGCGTACAGGACTCCATGGTTCCAGTGGTCGGGACGCGGCACGCCCCGGGCGAAGAAGTTCAGCTGGGCGGGGGTGAGCGGGGCGGGCGAGACATCGGGGCCGCCCGCGGCGCGGGGCCCGGCGGTGGTTAGGGACCTCCGTTGCGCGACCGTGGCCAGTTCCCCGACGGTGCGGTGCTCCAGCAGATGCCGGGGGCGCAGCTCGATGCCACGGCGCCCGGCCGCCTGGACGACGCGGATCCCGGTGATGGAGTCACCGCCCAGCGCGAAGAAGTCGTCGGTGACGCCCACGCGTTCGAGCCTGAGGACGGTGGCCCACAGCTCGCACAGCTCCGCTTCCAGGGCGGTGCGCGGAGCCGTGTACGCGGCGGTCGGCACGGCCCGCTGGGCGGCGCGGGCCCGCAGCGCCTTGCGGTCCACCTTGCCGTTGCGGTTGCGGGGCAGCTCATCGAGTGCCACCACTTCGTTCGGCACCATGTACGCGGGCAGCCGGTCGGCGGCGAATCGCTGGAGCTGCGCGGCGGTCGGCGCGCTGCCGGAGGTGAGCGTGACGAAGGCGACGAGCCGCTCCAGGCCGTCGTCCTTGAGGAGTTCGACCACGGCCCGCGCCACCTGGGGATGGCCCTCCACGGCGTGCTCGATCTCGCCCAGTTCCACGCGGCGGCCACGGAGCTTGACCTGGTTGTCGGCCCGGCCGAGCAGCTCGACCGATCCGTCCGCCCGCCATCGGCCGAGGTCTCCGGTGCAGTACATCCGCCGTCCCGGTACGGGGGAGAACACGTCCGGCACGAACCGTTCCGCTGTCATCGCGGGCTGGCCCACATAGCCGCGGCCCACACTCTCCCCGCCGATGTACACCTGGCCGGTGACACCGGGCGGCACGGGCTGAAGATCCGCGTCGAGCACATGCACGCGGACATGGGGCAGCACCTTGCCGACGGAGGTGTACATGCCCTCGTCGGCCGTGACGGGCCCGCCCGTGCTGTCGTCGGCGACCTCCGCGGGCCCATAGGCGTTGAGCAGCTCCACGCCGGGCATGACACTGTGCCACCGGGAGGCCAGTTCGCCGCTCAGCGGCTCTCCGGTGGCGATGAGACGGCCCAGGGTCGAGCGGACCGCCGCCGCGGAGTCGGGGGCGGCCTCGAAGTGCTCCAGGAGCACGGCGACGAAGGTCGGTACCAGCGCGAGACAGCCGAACCGGTGCTCCACCGCCATCGTGGCGAGTGCCGCGGGATCGCGCACCACGTCGTCGGGGACCACGCAGACCGTCGAGCCGGACGTCAGCCCCGCGAACATCTGCCAGATGGACAGGTCGAAGGTGAGCGGCGCGGTCTGCGGCACCTCCACCCCCGGGTCCAGGCCGTAGTCCGGCACCCGGGTGGCCAGCAGATTGAGGAAGGAATGGTGCTCGACACCCGCACCCTTCGGGGTGCCCGTCGAGCCCGACGTGAAGATGATGTAGGCCAGATCGGCGGGGGCCGCCGGAGGGCCGAGGAGTTCCGCCACCGCCCCGGGGTCGTACGGCCCCGGGGCGGACTCGGCCTCGTCGCGCAGCAGCGCCGGAAGCAGCCGGGGCGCGTCGAGATCCTGCGGCAGCTCCACCTCCGGGTCCGCTACGACGACACGGGCGCCGCGCATCAGCCGGTCCCTGCGTCCGGCGGGCATCGTCGGGTCCAGCGGGACGTACACGCCGCCCGCGAAGAGGACACCGACGGCCATCACGAGGAACCACGCGCTGCGCCGCGCGACCAGGGCGACCTGGCTCTCCGCTCCGACGCCCGCCGCGCGCAGGTTCCGTGCGACGGCGGTGGCGTACGAGCACAGTTGCCGGTAGGTGAACGAGTCCGTCCCGTCGTGGATCGCGACAGCGTCGGGGCGCTGCGCGGCCTGGGCCAGCAGCAGGTCCCGGTAGGGCCGGCCGTTGTCCAGGTGGGAGGTCGTGTTGAAGGTGGTCAGCACCTGGTGGCGGGTGGCCGCGTCGAGGACACCGAGGTCGGTGAGGCGCCGGTCGGGGTCGGCCAGCCCCTGCTCCAGCACGGTGACCACGCCCGTCACCAGCGCGTCCAGCCGGGCGGCGGACAGCAGCCGCGAGGTCACGGTGACCTCCGTGGCGCCCAGGCGCAGGGAGGCGGAGGGCTCGGGGGCGGTGCCCCCGGGGTCCGGACCGTCGACGCCGACCGTGAGTGTCAGGTCGTCCTCCAGGAGGCTTCGGTACGTCGCCACGTCGACCTCGCTGTGGGCGAGGACCTGCGCGGCCGAGGACCGTACGGTGCCCAGCCACTGCCGGAAGGTCATCGCCGGGTCGGGGCGCAGCAGTACGGGCGGCTCGTGCTCCAGCGGGGCACCGGCCAGCAGGGTGACGGCGTCCTCGGCACCGAACCGGCGCAGTACGAGGCCCGTGGCAGCCGCGACGGCGGTCCAGCGCAGGAGCGGCTCACCGCCGGTGACGCGGTCGAGGTCCGCCCGCGTGGCGGGGGTGAGCCGGGCTCGCGCGGTGGCCGGGGGACCGGGCGCGACCTGGTGCGAACCGCCTCCCAGGGCTTGTGCCGTGGCGAGGGATCCGGCGCGCAGGTCGTCCCGGCGGTGCAGCCAGAACTCGCGCGAGGCGAGACCGGCGGAGTCGGTGGTGGTGATCACGTGGGGGTTCTCCTCTTGACAGGCCTTGGGTTCGGCAGGCCGTCGGCCGTTCAGAACGTGAAGTCCGGCACGTCCGGCGCTCCGGCCGTCCGGGCCGGCGCGTCGAACAGGTCGAACAAGGTGGCGTCGGAGCCCCGCTCGGCCAGGTTGCGCAGCAGCGTGCGGTACTCGTCGAGCCAGGCGGCGACCGTTTCCCGCCGGAACAGGTCCGTGGCGTACTTCAGGCCGGCCCACAGGGCGTCCCCGTACTCCATGACCGACACGCTGAGCGGAAACGTCGGCGCCGACGGGTCGACATCGAGCAGCTCCATGGCCGGGCCGCCCGGCCCGAGACCACGCGGGGGCTCGACCGCGTTGTGGAAGCTGAAGTTGGTGGTCGCGGCGGGCTCCGCCGTGTGCGGCCGGGCGATCCGTACGATCCGGTCGGCGGGCAGGTCACCGTGCGACAGCGCGGACAGCTGGGCGTCACGCACGGCCATGAGCAGGGCGGAGAACGGCTCGTCCGGAACCAGGGCGGCCCGGATCACCACGGTGTTGGCGTAGCAGCCGATCACATCGTCATGACCGGGCACCCGGCCGGTGACCGCGCTGGCGACGGACAGGTCACGGCTGCCGCCGATCTTCCAGAGCAGTGCCATCCACCCGGCGAGCAGCACCATGTTGAGCGTGCCCCGGCCCTGGCGGGCGATCTCGCGCAGCCGGGCGGCGAGGCCGGGCTCGATCGGGAAGGGCAGATCGGCGCCACGGTCCGGGAGCCGGGAGGAATCGGCGTCCGCGACATCGGTCGGCAGTGCCACCGCGGGTATCCCCGCGAGGCGGTGCCGCCAGAACTCGACCAGTCGCCGGCCGCGTTCGCCCTCGATCAGCGCCCGCTGCTCGCGGACGTAGTCGAGATAGGTGTGCGCGGGCGCCGGGCGGTCGCCGTCGCCGCTCAGATCGTCCATCAGGATCCGCCACGACCAGCCGTCGAAGAACAGGTGGTGGAAGGTCAGCACGAGGACCTGCTGGTCCCGGTCCTGGAACCGGGCCCGCACCAACTGGTAGCGGGCCGGTGTGCCGCCGTAGAGGTCGAGCGGCTCGGCCACCAGCTCCTTCAGCCGGGTCAGCAGCAGGTCACGGCCGTCGGTGGCCGTCGTCCCGGGGAACGCCATGGTGCGTTGTTCCAGGGTGAGCCGCGCCTGTTCGGGCGGGCTGATGACCTGTACGGGTCCGTCAGCGCCGTCGTGCAGGGCGACACGCAGCATGGGGTGGCGGCGGACCAATGCCTCCAGCCGCCCGGTCAGGCTCTCGGCGGCCACCGGGCCATCGAGGAGGAAGGCGCTCGCCACGTTGTACGCACATGATTCGGGGGAGAGCTGCACGGCTGCCCAGATCGCGGTCTGCTGCCCGGAGAGCGGGCCTTCGACCGGGGTGGGTCCGGTGGCTGCCTCGGCGCCCTCGACGGCCGCGGGTCGGTCGGCGGTGGTTGCGCTTGCCGCGAGGCCGTTCCGGTCGGTGGCGGTCGTTGCCGCCGATGCGGCCGAGGGTTCCGGGTCGAGCGAGGCGGCCAGCTCGCCCAGGGAGGAGAAGTCGAAGAGGTCGATGACATCGAGGGCGGTGCCGAGACGGTCGTTCAGGCGGGTGATCAGCTGGACGCCGTTGAGCGAGTCTCCGCCCACCTCGAAGAAGTCGTCGCCCAGGCCGAGCCCGGGTTCCTTCAGAACGTCCCTGGCCAGTTCGAGCACCACCGCGGCCGGCGTCGTGTCGGTGGCGGTCGGCTCCGGACCCGCGTCGGCCGGGACGCCCGACAAGCTGTCCGACGGGTTGGCGGCCGGGCTGTCCGATGGGCCGTCCGCCACGGGAGTGGCGAGCGCGGCGTCCGGCCAGCAGCGCACCTCGGCGAACGGGGCGGCGGGCAGTTCGATCCGGCGCCGGGGCCCCCGCCCCAGGCCCTTGTGCCAGTCCAGGGCCAACCCCAGGCGGTGGCAGGCGGCGAGCAGTTCAGCCGGGGAGCGCGGGGTGACGGTCTCGTAGCGGGGGCCGGTCCCCTCGGCCAGCAGGACCGAGAGGGCGCTGCCCGGTGCCAGGTCGACGACGGTCGCGGTGCCGGCCAATCCGGCGAGCGCCGCCCTGAGCCGGCCCGCGTCGGGTGGCGTGGCGTACGACTCCTCGTCCGCCTGGGTCAGCGCGGTGGGCAGATCCAGCGTGCCCCGTGTGTACCGGTCCGCCAACGCGCCCACTCCGTGGGCCAGTACGAGATCCGGGGTGATCGCGAGATCGGTGAGCAGCGCCTGCGTTCCCGCGAGGCGCAGCAACTGACGCTGCCTCGCGGTCCAGCGCTCCGCCGGCCGGTTGCTCAGCGCCTCGTCCAGGACGCGGCCGAACCCGGGGAACGTGTGCGCCATGTCCAGCAGATGGCCCGTGTCCAGGTCTGCGGCGGTGTCCAGGGGCGAGCCGAGGGCGAGTACGAGCGGGGCGGCGACCGCGGCGACCGTGGTGCCGGCGGTGGACGTGTCGTCGGGCGCCGAGGCCTCTTCGGCCAGGAAGCCGTCCAGCTCGCCGAGCAGTTGGGTGGCGTCGGTCACGGCCCAGGCCCTGCGGTGGGCGAAGCGGTCCCCGTGCTCGCGCCCGAGTGCGAGGACATCGGCCGCGTCCGCGAGGGGAAAGCGCCGCGGATCGGCGGCGACGGCCTGCCGGAGCCGCGCGGCGTACCGCCGCAGCCCGGACGCGTCGCGGGCGGAGAGGACGATGGCGTGGTCGGCGTGGTCGACATGGGCGGCGCGACTGGAGTGGCTGGTATGGCCGGCGCGGCCGGTGTGGCCCGCAACCGGGGCCCGGGTCGCCGCCCGGGTGCTGGCGCCCTCCTCGACGACGACATGCGCGTTGGTGCCGCTGAGGCCGAACCCGCTCAGGCCACTGCGCCGGGGGAACGCACCCGTCGGCCACGACTCGCACCGGTCGGTGACGCGCAGCGCGGTGCCGTCCAGGCCGAGCAGCGGGTTGGGCGCGGTGAAGCACGCCGTGGGGAAGATCTCCCCGGAACGGAACTGCGCGATGATCCGCATGAGGCCCGCGAAGCCAGCCATGCAGTCCAGATGGCCGAAGTTGCCCTTGGCGGAGGACACGGGGAGCGCGGCGGCCCGGGTCGTACCCGGAAAGTCGGCCGCCACCTCGGACAGCGCGGCGGCCAGCCCCTGGATCTCGATCGGGTCGCCGATCCTGGTGCCGGTGCCGTGTGCCTCGACGTAGCCGATGGTCGCGGGATCCACGCCTGCGTCCCGCAGCGCGGCGGCGATGACCTGGGCCTGGCCCGCCGGGCTGGGCGCCGTCAGGCCGCCTGCCCGCCCGGCGTCCTGGTTGACCGCGCTGCCACGGATCACCGCGTGCACGGTGTCGCCGTCACGTACCGCGTCCGCCAGCCGCTTGAGCAGGACGAAGCCGCCGCCCTCGCCGAAGGTCGTGCCGTCCGACTTCTCGTCGAAGGGGCGGCAGCGGCCGGTGGCGGAGAGCACTCCCAGACCGTCCGCGGCCCGGGGCCGGGACGGTGGGCGGCCCAGGACGAGTTCGTAGCCGCCGACCAGGGCCGACTCGCACTCGCCGTACGCCAGTTTCCGGCGCGCCTCGTGCAGCGCGACGAGGAAGGAGGAGCAGGCGGTGTCGATGACCATCGCGCTGCCGCGCAGATCGAGGTGGTAGGCGATACGGCCGGCGGCTAGGCCCGGATGCTGCCGGTGAGGGCGGCACCCTGGCGGCGGCCGGTCTCGCCCAGCAGCTCGTACAGGGTCGGTTCCGGTCCGCCGTACCCGGCGGTGTGGACACAGACGTCGTGGCCGCGCAGCTCCGCCGGGGCATAGCCGGCCTGGCCGATCGCGCGCACGGCGAGCTGGAGCATCTTGCGCTGCCGGGGGTCGATCAGCTCGGCCTCGGCGCGGGACAGCCCGAACAGACGGTGGTCGAAGCCCGTGATGTCGTCGACCCAGCCGCCCTCCTGGTCGCTCTCCAGGTGCCTGACCCCGGTGGCCCGTGCCCGGGCGGCGGGCATCGGCCCGAGACAGTCGCGCCCGGTGCGCAGGATCTCGGTCAGCGTGTCCCAGTCGTCGCACCGGGGGAACTCGAAGGCGAGGCCGACCACAGCCACCGCGGTGGTGTCGTTTCCCGTGTCCATGAGGCCCTTCACAGCTCGACGGTCTTCACGAGCGGTTCCGTCCCCCGGTCGTCCCCGCCGTCCAGGGCGGCGGCGAGCGCGGCCACGGTGGGATGCTGGAAGATCTGATGGATGGTCATCGCGGGGTAGGTGCGGCGCAGGCCCGCGAAGACCCGCAGCGCCTTGAAGGAGTCGCCGCCGATCTCCATGAACCGCTCGTCGCGGCCGACCTGGGACCGTCCCAGTACGGAACTCCACAGCGCGGCCACGAAGCGCTCGGCGTCGGTGCGCGGCAGGGCGCCGGCCGGCCGGTCGGGGGCGGCGGAGCGCGCGGCCGAGGCGCGCAGGGCGGCCAGGTCGGCCTTCCCGTTCACGGTGACGGGGATGGCGGGGACGATGCTGACGCGGCTGGGGACGAGCGCCGGGGCCAGGCGCTCGCGCAGGTGCCGGCTGATCTCCTCCGAACCGAGCGGGGAGGTTGATACGACGTAGGCGACCAGCTCGGTGGGAGCGTCGGGGGCGGGTTCCTCACCGATGACCAGGGCCTGCCGGACACCGGGTAGGGCGAGCAGCGCCGATTCGATCTCACCGGGCTCGACGCGGTTGCCGCGGACCTTCAGCTGGCGGTCGGCCCGCCCCAGATACTCGTAGACGCCCTCGCTGTCGCGGACCATCAGGTCATCGGTGCGGTAGAAGCGCTCGCCGTCCGCGTCACGGATGAACTTGCGCTCGGTCAGTTCCGGATCGCCGCGGTAGCCGTGGGCCAGACAGCGGCCCCCGATGTAGAGGATGCCCGGGGTGCCGTCGGGCACGGGCTCGCCGTTCTCACCCAGCAGGCGCAGCGAGACACCCTCGATGGCCTTGCCCACCGGGACCCGGGCTCGCCGGGTGTCCGCCTCCCGCACCTGGTGCAGCATCATCTCGATGGTCGCCTCGGAAGGGCCGTAGCCGTTGAAGACATGCAGGTCGGGCCGGGCCTTGAGCATCGCGGCGGCCAGCCGGGGCGGGAACGCCTCGCCCGCGAGGACGGCCATGCGGCGGGGCAGCAGCGACGCGATGTCCCGCTGCCCCGCCAGCGCCTCCAGCAGGGAGGGGGTGTAGGTGATGGCGTCCACCGGGTGGCTCTTGAGTTCGGCGGCGAGGGCGTCGGCGTCGAGCGTGGTGTGGCGGTCGTAGATGTCCAGCCGGGCACCGCTGAGCACGGCGCCGAAGACGGAGATGAGCCCGAGGTCGGCGGCGAAGGTCGTGGTGAGGCCGAAGCTGCGCGGGGTGGTGATCGGCGCCATGTGACGCCAGAAGCCGAGGTGATGGTTGAGCACGGCCGCGTGCGGAACCTCGACCGCCTTGGGCGTGCCCGTCGATCCGGACGTGAACACGAGATACGCCGAGTCCTCGGGTCGCGTCTCCTGGGCCGGCTCGTAGGCAGCGGTGGGCAGTGAGCCGTCCAGCACACATGCCGCGGGCGCGCCCTGGGGCAGGCGGGACCGGTTGCGCCGGTCCACGAGGACGGCCCGGGCTCCGGTCGAGGTCAGCAGCGCCCCGATCCGGGCGTCCGGGTCCGTGGGGTCCAGGTGCACATGGATCGCGCCCACCGACCACGCGCCGAGGAGGGACACCACGGACCACACCGAGCGGTCCACCAGGGTGACCACCACGTCTCCGCGCCCGATGCCGCGGTCCCGCAGCCACAGCGCTAATCCGCCGGCCGCCGCCGCCAGCTGACGGTAGCTCAGTTCGGTGTCGCCGTGCCGTACGGCGGGGTGTGCCCCGTATCGCTCGGCCACCTCGTGGAAGAGGGCGGCGACCGATCGGTGGCCGGACGCGGAGGGCGGCGTCAGTGGTTCGGCGTGCACGAGCACTCCTTGGCTAGGTCAAGAATGGAGTCGTTCATTTCTGGCACGGCGTCCGACAAATGGGAGAGCCTCAGCCGGGACCCGGCCCGGCGGAGGCGGGGTCAGCGTTATTCAATGCCGCGGCAAAATTTGAGCAAAGTCCCGAGGGGGTGCGGCGGCTGCCAGTAGGTTCCAATGTCGTTGCATGGAGCATTAAAGCACGGACCAATCAAATTGCAACAGTGCCGAATTGCGTTCTGGATGTGTGCCGTAAAGCTGCTCTAATATGTTTCGCCTGAGGGGTGGAATACCCTCGGTGTCCACGTTGCCGGATGGGGGAGTGATGTAGGGAATGTTGCCAGCCGTACGGACTTGAGTTACGGTCTGTTCATCTGATCGGCGAACGGGGCAGTATGTGAGCCGATAGATCCGACGGGCCGCCCGATTAAACGCAGGAAGGTTATGCGTGTGGGCTGTTCACCTGTCTCCTTGTGCAGCTCAAAGGGCTGTGCGGACGCCATGACAGCGTTGTCTGGCCGCGTCTCGACGTATCCCTCGGCATTTCATCGAGGCCCTCGCGAATCTCAGGGTCGGGCGGGCGGGCCCTCTTCCGTTACGCCCTCCCGGCTTCTGTGGCAGTGCGCAAGAAATTGGAGGACCGAATAGGCATGTTAGTGAAAGAATCATCGAATGAATCAGCCGGTGCGTTGGCTGCGAAATCCATTCATGGCTTATTCGTGCAACGGGTGGATGAGAGTCCGAACGCCGTGGCGGTCACCGCACATGACGAGCAGCTCACCTTCGCCGAGCTGGATTCCCGGTCCGATTTCCTGGCCGTTCGGCTCCGTGCCGCGGGGATCGGCGCGGAGGACACCGTAGGGATCTGCCTGGAACGCTCAGCGGGGTTGATAGTGGCCCTGCTCGCCGTTCTCAAATCCGGCGGGAACTACCTCGGGCTGGACACCAAACAGCCCCGGGAACGCCACCTCGCTCTTCTGGAGGACTCGGGCGCGAAGGTTGTCATCACCGCCCCCGAGTTCGTCGAGCGGCTCGGCCCCTCGGCCACCGTACTTCTCCTGGACGCCACCCCCGCACCCGCCGCGAAGCCCCCCATGACGCCACCGGATCCGGAGACGTCGGCGCGGAACACCGCGTACATCGCGTACACATCGGGATCGTCCGGCAAGCCCAAGGGTGTGTGCGTGCCCCACCAGGGTGTTCTCCGCCTGGTGCGGGACCCCGACTTCGTGGCGATCCGGCCCGACGATGTCTTTCTCCACTTCGCACCCGTCGCCTTCGACGCGTCCACCTTCGAGATCTGGGGCGCACTGCTCAACGGCTGCCGGCTGGTCGTGGCACCGCCGGGCGACATCACGCCCGCCGACCTCGCCGCGTTCATCCGGGAGAACCGGATCACCATCGCCTGGCTGACCGCGGGCCTCTTCCACGCCGTCGTCGAGTCCGGCATCCAGAACCTGCGCGGACTGCGTCACCTGTTGGCCGGCGGCGATGTGCTCTCCGCCGCCCATGTCGACCGCGCGCTGAGCGAACTGCCCGGGACCACCCTGACCAACGGCTACGGGCCGACCGAGAACACCACCTTCACCGCCTGCCACGCGTTCACCGGTGCGGTGGGGGACGGCCCCGTGCCGATCGGGCGGCCCATCCGCGGTACCAGCGTCCACCTGCTCGACGACACCTATGAGCCCGTCGCCGACGGAGAGGTGGGCCGGCTCTACGCGGCGGGACTCGGCCTCGCCCACGGCTATCTGCACGCTGCCGCGCTGACCGCCCAGCAGTTCGTGCCGGACCCCTTCTCCGACGTGCCCGGCGCGCGCATGTACGACACGGGCGATCTGGCCCGCCGCCGGTCCGACGGCACACTTGAGTTCCACGGCCGGGCCGACCAGCAGGTGAAGATCCGGGGCTTCCGCATCGAGCCCGGCGAGATCGAGGCCGTGCTGCGCGCCGACCCCGAGATCGCCGACGCCGCCGTCGTCGCGCAGCACACCTCGGACACCGAACGCCATCTGACGGCGTACTACGTCAGCGACGAGGTCGTCACCACCGCCGAACTGCGCCGCGGCCTCGGACGCAGCCTGCCCGCCTACATGATCCCGGCCCTCTTCGTCCGGCTCCGCGCGCTGCCGCTGAACGCCAACGGCAAAGTGGACCGGGCACAGCTCGCCGCGATGCCCCGGCCGCAGCGCCCCGAGATGATCAGCTCCTACCGCGCGCCGACCACCGGCATGGAGAGCTGGCTCACCGAACTCTGGGCCGACTTCATGGGATTCTCCCCGGTGGGGGTCGACGACGACTTCTTCGAACTCGGCGGCCACTCCCTGATGGCGGCCCGCATCACCGGCGAGATCAGCGCCGAGTACGACGTGAACCTGCCCGCGGTGGCCTTCTACGAGCACCCGACGATCGATGAACTGGCAGCCCACCTCACCACCCTGACCACCGCCCACGAGAGCGACGGCACGCGGGCCGGGTGACCTCTTCCTCCTGGAGAGAGCGAGACCGATGAGAATCAGCACCCCCCACCCGGGCGGCCCCGGCCCCGACATCGATCTGGACGCGGTGAATCTGGCCGACCCACAGCTCTACGCCGCCGGCGACCCGCACGCGATCTGGACGGTCATGCGGGAACGCGCCCCGGTGCACCGCCAGATCCTCCCCGACGGCCGGTCGTTCTGGTCGGTGACGAAACACGGGGACGTCAATGACGTCCTGCGCGACCACACCCGGTTCACCTCCCACCGCGGCACGGTGCTGTCCGTCCTGGGCGGTACCGACCCGGCGGGCGGCAAGATGCTGGCGGCCAGCGACCCGCCCGTGCACACCGCGATGCGTGAACCGCTGAACAAAGCGCTCTCGCACCGCACGCTGAAATCCCGCCAGCCACAGATCCGCCGGGTGGTGCACCGGCTGCTCGCCCCCCTGCTGGACGGAGGCACCTGGGACGTGGCCGCAGCCGCCGCCGGCTTCCCGCTGGCGTTCACCGGCGCGCTGATGGGGCTGCCCGAGGCCGACTGGCCACGACTCACCCGGCTGACCACCATGGCCGTCGCCCCGGACGACCCCGACTACCGGGAGAGCACCGGGGACAGCACGCTGACCGCCGCCCACCACGAACTGTTCGCGTACCTCTCCGGCCAGGTCAAGCGACGGGTCCGGCACGGAGTCACCGAGGACGACCTGATCGGCTTCCTCATGGAGATGGAACTGGACGCCGACGGAAGAAGGCTGCGCCACGACGAGATCGTCTACAACGCCTACAGCCTGCTCCTGGGCGCCAACGTCACCACACCGCACACGATCGCCGCCACCGTCCTCGCGCTGATGGAGCACCCCCACGAGTACCGGCGGCTGCTCGCCGATCCGTCGCTGACCAACAGCGCGGTCGAGGAAGGGCTGCGCTGGGCCTCGCCTGCCAATCACTTCCTGCGCTACGTCACCCAGGACATCACCCTGCGCGGCCAGGAACTGAAGGCCGGCGACGCGGTGGTGGCCTGGCTGGGCTCGGCCAACCGCGACGAGGAGGTCTTCGCCGACCCGTTCCGCTTCGACGTGACCCGCTCCCCGAACCGCCATGTGGCCTTCGGATTCGGACCCCACTACTGCATCGGGGCCCCCTTGGCCCGCATCGCGCTGCGGCTGCTGTTCGAGGAGATCGTCACCCTCGTCGAGGCGTTCGCTCCCGCCGGGCCTGTCGAGCACCTCATGTCGAACTTCGTCGCGGGAATCAAGCGGATGCCCGTCACCGCGATCTTGCGCGAGGGCGCCGCACAGACCCTGGCGGAAGCGGTCGCGGCGGACGGCCCGGTGCCGGCCTGACGCCCGCACGGCCCACATTCCCCCTGAGAAAGCGATAGGGACCATGCCTCCTGCCAACCGACCGAACAAGATGCTCCTGCGCCCGCCGAAGCAGGACAGCGCGGCGAGACTCTTCTGTTTCCCGTACTCCGGCCTCGGCGCGTCGATGTACAACAAATGGCCGCAGCAGATCGGCGACGTGGAGATCTGCCGCGTCCAGTTCCCCGGCCGTGAGAACCGCTTCCGCGAGCCCCACTACGGCACCTACGAAGAACTGGCCGAGCAGGTCACCGCGGGGCTGCTGCCGTACTTCGACCGGCCTTTCGCCTTCTTCGGTCACTGCGGCGGCGCCCTGCCCGGGTTCGCCACCGCCCTGCACCTGGCCCGCGCGGGCCTGCCCACCCCGGACACGCTCTTCATCTCCTCCCAGGTCGCCCCGCACGACGGCCCGTTCGGGCGTTTCCTCCACCTCACCAACGCGGAACTGGCGGTCGAACTGGCCAAACTGACCCGGGCGATGGGAGGCACTCCGAGCCCGGACATGATTCAGATGAGCCTGCGTGTCCTGCGGGCCGACATCACCGCCAATCAGCGCTACCACCTGACCGAACCGGTGGTGCTGCCCTGCGCGGTCCATACGATCGGATGGAGCGAGGACAAGGAGATCCGCCCCGACCAGATGGGCGGCTGGCCCGCGTACACCACGGACGGGCGGTTCGCCGAGACGATCCTGGAGGGCGGCCACCACACCTTCCTCGACGCTCCCCCCGCACTCCTCACCACCCTGACGGAGCGTCTGCGCTCCGCGGCGGCACCGTCCGGATGAGCACGTCACCTCCTCCCGACGGCTTCAACACACTCTGTGATCGGCGGACTCTGACCACATGCCCCCTCTCCCCACGACCGCGCTGACCCGTATCCCGGGATTCCGGCGCCTGCTCACCGGACGCACACTGTCCATGCTGGCCACCTGTCTCGTGCCCACCGCACTGACCCTGGCGGTCATCGATTCGACCCTCTCGGCGGGTGACCTCGGGCTGGTACTGGCCTGCGAGCTGATCCCGCAGCTGCTGCTCCTGCCGATCGGCGGAGTCCTGGCCGACCGGCTGCCGCCCCAGCGGGTGGCGTTCGCCGCCGACCTGGTGCGCGGACTGGCCCAACTGGGCATCGGCATAGCCCTGTTGAACGGCTCGGTGAACCTCCTCTACCTCTGCGTCCTCTCCTCCGTCACCGGCGTCGGCGTCGCCATCGGCACCCCCACGGTGTCGCCCCTCGTCACCGCCGTGGTGCCCCATGAGGCCCGGCTCCGCGCCAACAGCTACCTCGGCACGACCCGGGGCATCGCGCTGGTCGCCGGCCCCGGCATCGTCGGAGTCATGGTCATCACCATCGGCGTGGGCTGGTCGTTCGTGCTGACCGCGGCACTGTTCCTCCTGGCCGCCACCACCCTGGGCGGCCTGAAGGTGACCCGGCACGAGCGCCCGGCCGGCCACAGCACCTTCCGCGGCGACCTGGCCGAGGGCTGGCAGGTGGTCCGCTCGCACCGCTGGTTCTGGACCAACCTCGTCGGCCACGGCGTCTCCAACCTGACCGCGGGCGTGCTGGCGACGCTCGGCCCGCTGATCGCGGTCCGTGAACTGGGCGGTGACACGTCCTGGGTCATCACCTACCAGTGCGGGATGGTGGGCATGCTGCTCGGCGCCTATCTCGCACCCAGGCTGCCCATTTCACGGCCACTGGTCGCGACCTCGCTCGGCGGCGCCGCCTTCGCCCTGCCCCTGCTCACGTTCGCGGTACCCGCGCCGACCGCGGTCAACTCGGCCGCCTATTTCGTGGCGATGCTGGGGCTGGGCGTACTGAACACCGTGTGGCAGACCGTCATACAGCAGCGGTTCGAACCGCACACCCTGGCCCGCGCGGACTCCTACGACGCCCTGCTCTCCTTCGCCGCCCGCCCGCTCGGCCTCGCCCTGGCCGCCCCGGTCGCGGCCACGACCGGCAATGCCGCCGTGCTGGTGGTGGCGGCCGTCCTGGTCGGCGCGGGCAGCCTCGGCCTGCTGGCCCTGCGCGAGGTACGCACGATGCGCTTCGTCACGCCCGAGGAAACCGCACCCGAGACAGTGCCGGCCGCCGCGAAGACGGCGGACAGTTCCTGATCTCTGGCGCGAGAACAGGGTGGGCAGCGGTCGTTCAACAGGCTGACTGTCTTGAGCGCGGCGGGTACCGCGGCCCACCCACGCGAGCCGCGCCCGGCTCTCCACCGCCGGGCGGTGCGCCGAGCTTCGCTGGAGGCGGCGCAGCCCTCAGTGAGTGGCTTCGAGCCGGTCGCGGTAGTGGCGGGGGGAGACACCGAGCCGGGCCACGAAGGTCCGCCGCAGTGTCTCCGGGCTGCCGAACCCGGCGGCCCGTGCGCTCTCGGCCACGCTGTGACCGGCGTCGAGCAGGGCCTTGGCGTGGTCCAGCCGTACCCGTTCGACGAACCTGGCTGGCGTAGTGCCGAGTTCGGCGTTGAACAGACGGGTGAGATGCCGTGGACTCACACCGGCGAGGGCGGCCAGCGAATCCGTACTGTGCTCCTGCGCGGGCTGCGCCGAGACGAGGTCGGTGACCGCCCGCAGGGTGGGCGTGCGCGGCACGCTCACCGTCAGCGGTGCGGAGAACTGGGACTGCCCTCCCGGGCGCTGCATGAACATGACCAGGTTGCGGGCGACGTGACGGGCGAGATCCGGGCCGTGGTCACGCTCGACGAGGAAGAGCGCGAGGTCGATACCGGCGGTGGCACCCGCGGAGGTGAAGACGCCGCGATCCTCGACGAACAACGCGTCGGGCTCGACATGAATGTCGGGGTAGGCGCGCGCGAGCAGCCGCGCGTGGCGCCAGTGTGTGGTCGCGCGATGCCCCGCGAGCAGCCCTGCGGCAGCGAGGACGAACGAGCCGGTGCAGATCGAAACCAGCCTGCGGGTACGCGCGCGCAACTGCCGGACGGCCTCGGTGAGATCCGACGGAATCGGCTCGGTGACGAGTGGGTCCCCGCCCGAGACGACGACCGTGTCGGCGTCGACTTCCGCCGCGGCCGAGTCCACGGACAGGCGCGTACCGATCGACGTACGGACCGGCTCTCCGGACGGCGACGCGTAGCGCAGCGAGTAGCGGGCGCCAAGGATATTGGCCTCCGCGAACACCTCTGCGGGGCCGGAGAGGTCGAGCATCTTCATGCCGTCGAACGCGAGGAAGGCGACACGATGGAGGGCCGTGCGGTGATGGGCCGTGCGGTGGTGTGCCATGCGGTGGTGGGGACCTTTCTTCGAACGGAACCGGGACACCGGACGTGCATCCCGAAGTCCGTGCCGTCGCCGGGCCCGCACCGAGGAGCCGTGACGGGAACCGCCGGCCCGCCCCGCCGCGAACAGTGAGGGGCGGGCCGGCGCAGGAGCCGTTCGTCCGGCCGCGGGCTCAGAGCGCGCCGAAGGCCTCGCAGGCCTTCCGCACCCCTTCGCCATAGGCGGGATCGGCGTTGCCGCAGTTCTCGATGTGCTTCAGCACCGTCTTGTGCTGCGCACCCTTGATCGCCCGTGCGGTGTTGTCGAAGAGCGCCTGCCGCTCTCCCGGAGTCATCGACCGGAACAGGATGCCGGGCTGGGTGAAGTAGTCGTCGTCGTCCTCGCGGAAATCGAAGTGATCGGCCGTTGACCCGATGGCCTGTGCGGGGTCGGCGTAGCTCGGCTGCTCCGCCCACCGGCCGAAGTTGTTGGGTTCGACACCCGGGACACCACCCTGGTTGCCGTCGACGCGCATCGCCCCGTCGCGGTGATAGGTGTTGACCAGCTTGGCGCCACGCGGGTAGTTGACCGGCACCTGGTGGTGGTTGACGCCGACCCGGTAACGCGCGGCGTCGCCGTAGGAGAACAGCCGTCCCTGAAGCATCTTGTCCGGGCTGAAGGAGATGCCGGGGACAAGGTTGGCCGGGGTGAAGGCGGCCTGCTCGATATCGGCGAAGTAGTTGTCCGGGTTGCGGTTGAGTTCGAATTCACCGACCTCGATGAGCGGGTAGTCCTTCTTGCTCCACACCTTGGTGAGGTCGAACGGGTGGAATCGATAGGTTCCGGCGTCGGACTCGGGCATGATCTGCACGAAGAGAGTCCACTTCGGGAATTCGCCGCGCTCGATCGATTCGTACAGGTCCCGCCCGTGCGACTCGCGGTCGTGGGCGATGACGTTCGCCGCCTCCTCGTCCGTCAGGTTCTCGATACCCTGCTGGGTGCGGAAGTGGAACTTCACCCAGTTCCGTTCACCGGCCGCGTTGATGAGACTGAAGGTGTGCGAGCCGAACCCATGCATGTGCCGGTAGGACCTGGGAATGCCCCGGTCACTCATGACGATGGTGACCTGGTGCAGGGACTCGGGAAGGCCCGTCCAGAATCCCCAGTTGTTCTCGGGATTGCGGAGATTGGTGCGAGGGTCCCGCTTGACCGCGCGGTTGAGGTCCGGGAACTTCAACGGGTCGCGGTGAAAGAAGACCGGTGTGTTGTTGCCGACGACGTCCCAGTTGCCTTCCTCGGTGTAGAAACGCACCGAGAAACCCCGGATATCGCGCTCCGCGTCGGCGGCGCCCCGCTCGCCCGCGACGGTGGAGAACCGGGCGACCATCTCACATTCGTTGCCGACCTCGCCGAAGATCGCGGCCTTGGTGTAGTGAGAAATATCGTGCGTGACCCGGAACGTGCCGAACGCGCCCGATCCCTTGGCGTGCATACGTCGCTCGGGGATGACCTCACGGTCGAAGTGGGCGAGCTTCTCGATGAGCCACAGATCCTGCAACAGCAGCGGACCCCGGGCGCCGGCGCTCATACTGTTCTGGTTGTCCGTGACGGGTGCTCCCGCCGCGGTGGTCAGCGGGTTGGTGTTCTCTTCGAAAGCCATTTCATCTCCTAAAGGTTGATGGGCGTCGTGTTCAAGTCATGTCGCTGTTCGGGGGAGTTGCTGCACGAAAGGCACAATCCCCAGAAGACCACTTCGGCTTCGAGGACGAC
The DNA here is from genome assembly GCF_042749375.1 of Streptomyces sp. NPDC059477. Taxonomy (NCBI): domain Bacteria; kingdom Bacillati; phylum Actinomycetota; class Actinomycetes; order Kitasatosporales; family Streptomycetaceae; genus Streptomyces; species Streptomyces sp. NPDC059477. The sequence continues at coordinate 51,658 of NZ_JBHYUG010000036.1, forward strand.
GAACCCGTCGGTCGCCGACGGCGTCAGACAGGGCCGCCTCCTCACGGCACAGTCGACATCGGCGACAGCACCGCAGGCCCGGCACACGGCATGGTGGTGATTGTCACCGGAGCACAGCTCGAAGAGTCCGGGCGAGCCGGACGGCTGGAATTTCCGGACGAGTCCGGCCTCGACCAACGCGGCCAATACGTTGTAGATGGCCTGGGGCGACGCCGCGCCGATCTCCTCCCGTACGGTGCGGGCGACGAATCCGGCGTCGGAGTGCGGGTGCTGCTCCAGTACGTTCAGCACGGCAGTTCGCTGCGCGGTGACGCGCAGGGAGGCCCCCCGCAATCGTTCCGCCTGATCTCTGACAAGCAACTGGCATCACCTCACTGCTTCCGGAGTGTCGTGCTGGATGCTCTCGGCGAACTCCGATGAGCGTCCCTGCGATCACGTCAGGTGCGAGGAATCCAGAGCCATGCACCGACTTGACTGACTCCAGTGTTTGGGTGACCCGGACCTTTGCCCACCACGTGAACGGACCTCCATCCCACGGATCCGGACAGGCGCGGCCCGATACAGAGCGGCGAAGCTCCGCCGGAGGCGGCGGTCCTTCGAACGCCCGACAACACCAACGAACGGTCACGCGCCGGAGTCAGTGGCACGGACTCCGGCGCCCGTGGCGCTGAGGCGGCACTGCTACGGGATGGTCGAAACCCCAAGGTGACGCACGGCGGGGTGCTGCCGGTGCGTCATCGCTGCCACGCGTTGCGCGGGCGCGTATGGGGCAGTGCGGTGATCGATGGGCATCGCGGCTTGAGCGTGGAGCGGGCGTCCGTCCGAGATGCGGGCCCCGGCGATCCGCGGCTGCGCCAGGCAACCTCCCGCATCACCGGGATCGTCGCGCCCATTCTCACCCTCGCCTCGGCTGTCCGCCGCTGAGAGGCCCGCCTTCCCTGGCACACGGCAACTCCCCCTCCAGATGACGGCGGTTGTCGCACCTTCGCCTGTGAGCGTGCCCTACCGCTAGGCGCCGCGATGATGCCCGGAGGGCTCTGGCCATGGCAGGCGAAACACCCGCCGCCCCGCTGGCGAAGGCGACACCACCGGAGGCATCCAACTCGTCAGATAAGCTGCCGCCTCCAGTAGTGGCGTCTTGGTGAAGAGGTTGTGAATGAAGACAGGTAGACGGACCGTCGCGGTGGCCACGCTCGTGGGGGCGCTGGGGCTCTCGGTGCTGAACGCGCCGACGGCTCAGGCGGCGAACACGGGCATCACCGTGTCGGGCATCGTCATCAACAACGGCAAGCCGATCGTCGTCGGCACGTCGCAGGAGATAGAGCCGCCCATCAGCTTCAACATCACGCTGCCTGCCGGGTACAGCACCGCAGACCCCTTCCGCTACGACGCGTACCCCTTCCTCTACCGCGGCAGCATCAAGACGGCGGCCGACACCGGAGAGAACTTCATCCAGCCGGGCAGCTACACCTGCTACGAGATCGACTCCAAGCGCGCCGAGTGCGAGGGCAACCTCTACATCGACCCGCACCCGAGCCAGGAACACGCCGATTCCAACAGCGACGCCACGGCCTGGAAGGTCGGCGTCTCACTGAAGCTGTTCAAGGCCAACGGCGGCCTCAAGGCAGAGGAGTTGGAGACGCGGTCCGCGACCGTCCAGCTCAGGCGCGCGGCCAAGGCAACCGCCAACGCCTCGCCGGAGCCGGTCACCAAGGGCAAGCCGATCACCGTCACGGGCAAGCTGACCCGGGCGAACTGGAGCACGAAGAAGTACGACGCCTACAGCGGCCGTACGGTCAGCCTCCAGTTCCGTGCCAAGGGTGCCGATGCCTTCAAGACGGTCAAGAAGGTCACCACCAGCAGCACCGGGAGTCTGAAGACCACGGTCACCGCCTCGGTCGACGGCTCCTACCGCTGGGTGTACTCCGGCGACTCCACGACCGGCGTCGCCACCAGCACGGCCGACTACGTTGACGTGCGCTGACGCCCTCGGCACACTGCCCCGTCTCCGGCCGATCACGCCGCCGGGCTGTTCAGCCAGGCTCTGACCTGCCGGTACGGGACGAACCCGCAGATCCCGTGCCCGGACTGCCAGGCGGCACACCATCCGGGCACGGGCAGAGGGGCACCGCCCCAGGAGGAGCCGGATCGGGAGAAGTCCGGTGAGACTGGCCGGTGTAGATGGCCGCCGGGCCGTACCCGGTGGTGTTGATGCCGAACATCAGGACGTCGGCGGGCATCGCGTCCGACACGGACGTCACGGCGCGGGAGCCTGGCCGGCCTCACCGATCCACGAGCACAACACACCGACCCGCCCCGGCCCAGCGGGTGCTGGAACGTGCCGTCGGCGAAGCCCACCAGGTAGACAGTGCAACCTCGCCTAGGACCTGCACCACCGCACCCCCCATCCCCCACCCCCACTTGGGTGAAATCCCTCCCCTCCCGCACCACATATGACAAGGTGCTGTGAAGGTGGCGGGGAGATTCCATGGGGGTACGGCATATGTCAGAGCTGCGGAAGGGCGAGAACACGGCGGTCGGCTCCGGGCGGATGATCGCCGAGCTGCACACCGTGGGCGCTCCGGTCGATCTGAGCGCTCTGCTGGTCGGCGCGGACGGCAAGGTCAGGTCCGATGACGACCTGGTGTTCTACAACCAGCCCTCCGGCGAGTCCGGCGCCGTCCGGCACCTGGCCGCCGATGGCGAAGGACCCGAGCGCATCGAGATGGACCCGGCGGCCCTCCCCGCAGGCGTGGACCGGGTCGTCCTGGTGGCGAGTTGCGACCCGGACGACACGGCTCGCACCTTCAGAGAGGTCAAGGAGGTACGGGTACGAGCCGCCCAGCAGGGCGCCGATCCCGTCCACTTCCGCCCGCCAGCCCTCGTCGACGGTGAACGGGCCGTGCTCCTGATGGAGCTGTACCGCAGAGGCTCGGCCTGGAAGCTCCGGGCCATCGGCCAGGGCTACGCCAACGGCCTGGCGGGCCTGGCCGCCGACTACGGCATCGAGGTCGAGGAGCCGGAGGAGACAGCTGCCCCGGTGGCATCGGCCCCGGACGAACCCGCCCGCAGCGCATCGACCCCGGCGAAAAACGTACCCCCACACCCTCCCATGAGCCTGCACAAGCCTCCGCTGGGCAGGGTCAGTCTCGACAAGGGCAGTCAGGTCTCCATCGGCCTGGACAAGAAGGACCGCGAACTGGTGGTCACCACGTCCCTGGAATGGGACGGCGGCAGCGAGCAGCGCCGCCGACAGGGTGCGGACCTCGACCTGTACGCCCTGTTCGTGCCCGCCTCGAAGGCACTGCGGGGAAAGAAGGCGCCCGGCACCGTCGTCAGGTCCGGCCATGTGGCGAAGGGCGAGCCCCTGCGGCCCGGGACGCCCGCCACGGCTGCCACCCCGGCAACGGCGAAGAAGGGCAAAGGAGCGGACGTCGTCTACTACAAGCGACTCGGCTCGATGAAGAGCCGACCCTACATCCGGCTCGACGGCGACTCCCGCGTCCCGGGCCGTGAGTCCCTTCGTATCGTCCGGCCCGACGAGCAGGGCTACGTCCTGCTGTGCGCCTACTCCGCCGTCGGTAACGGTGTCGGCTCCTTCCGCAGTTTCGGCGCGAAGGTCGTGGTCGAAGACGGGCGCGGCTCGACGGTCACCGTCCCGCTCTACGAGAACACCAAGACGCGCTACTGGGTCGCCATCGCCCTGGTCGACTTCACCGCCTCCGACGGAGCGGCGATCCACCACATCGAGGCGTACAGCGCCCGCATGACGGAACGGCGCCCGGTCCTCCACCCGGACGGCACCATCGAGATGAACGCGGGACCGGTGGAATTCAAGAGGCGCTGACCGTCCCCGATCACTTTGCCCACGGATTCAGGTCGGCGAAGGCTCGGTGCCACCCTTTCCTCCCCCCGCAGTCGGCGCCTCCTGCCAGCACCAGCACGGGCTACCTCGTGCTGGCCGGTCCGGAGGAAGACGAGTTCTGGTGGGGCCGAATGACGGGGAACGTCACCCCGGTGAGGTCTTCGGAGACGGCCCACAGCCGCTGCTGGACGGCTGCCTCGTACGACTCCGGGCTGGAGGTGACCAGCCGGGGGTGGCCCTTGATCTCGTTGCGCCCGCCGGGACCGTAGTACTGGCCGCCGAGCGCGGCGGGGTCGGTGGCGGCGCGCAGGGTCGGCAGCGCGCCCATCGCCGGAGGCTGGGTGATCAGCGGCGCGAGCCAGGTGAGCGGAAGCTGGAGGGCCGCGGGGGTGTTGCGGGCCAGTTCGGTGCTGGACATGCCGGGGTGCGCGGCCAGCGCGACGGTGGTGCCGTGCGGGGCGAGCCGACGCTGTAGCTCGTACGTGAACATCAGGTTGGCCAGCTTGGACTGACCATAGGCGGCGACCCGGCTGTACGAGCGCTCCCACTGCAGGTCGTCGAAGTGGATCGCGGCCCGGATACGGTGGCCGATGCTGCTGACCGTCACGACGCGCGAGCCGGGCACCGGCAGCATCAGGTCCAGCAGCAGGCCGGTGAGCGCGAAGTGGCCGAGATGGTTGGTGCCGAACTGCATCTCGAAGCCGTCCCGGGTGGTCTGCTTCGGGGTGTACATCACGCCGGCGTTGTTGATCAGCAGGTCGATCCGGTCGAGCCGGGACCGCAGCGCCGCCGCCGCGGTGCGGATGGAGTCGAGCGAGGTCAGGTCCAGCGCCTGCACGGTCACGTCGCCGGTCATCCGGGCCGCGGCCTGCTCGCCCTTGCCGACGTTGCGCACGGCGAGCACCACGGACGCCCCGTGCTCGGCGAGCGCCTTGGCGGTCTCGTACCCCAGTCCGGTGTTGGCCCCGGTCACCACGGCCACCCGCCCGCCCTGGTCCGGAATGTTCGCTGTCGTCCACTTCTCGCTCATGTCGGGCTCCCACCAGGCTAACGTACCGAAGGTATCTTGTGTCATCGACGTTAAAGTACTTTCGGTACGTTGTCAACGTACCGCAGGTACCCAAGTTAGGCTGGTGATCGTGACTTTCCAGCGGGCGCGCACCGAAGAGCAGCGGGAGATACGCCGACGGGCGATCCTCGACATGGCGTCGGCGATGCTCGACGAGATGCCCGTGGCCGCGGTCACCCTGAACGAGCTCAGCCGTCGGGTGGGCCTGGCGAAGCCGAACGTGCTGCGCTACTTCGAGTCCCGAGAGGCGGTGCTGCTGGAGCTGCTGGACCAGTTCCTGCGGGAGTGGCTGACGGAACTGGCGGACGAGTTGGCCGCGGGTGTCGACGAAGAGCTACCCATGCCGGAGCGAGCGACAGCGGTGGCCGAGATCCTCAGCACCTCACTCTCCGGCCGTATGGTGCTGTGCGAGCTCTTCGGCGCACAGGGCAGCGTCCTGGAGCACAACGTCTCCGTCGAGGTCGTGGCACGCTACAAGCGCGCCTCCCTGGACCGCCTCACCACCATGACCGCGCTGATCCAGAAGTACCTGCCGGAGCTGGGCGAGAACGCGACGCTGTTCAGCCTGCACACCATGGTCATGGCCGGCGCGCTGTCGGCGTACAGCACACCCCCACCCAGCCTGCGAGCGGCCTACCAGGCCGAACCCGACCTGGCCCGCTTCCACCTGGGGCTGAAGGACAACTTGAGGCTGGCCCTGACCGCAACCCTCCTGGGCGCGCTGCCCCGCCACTGACACGCGTGGCACCGGACCGGCCCCGACCACTTCGGTCTCTGCGTCAACGCTCTCCCGAAATGTGCGGAGCTGCGGCAAGCGCGGCCGTCCCGGGCCCGCTCGCCGCCCGCTTGCCCTGCTCATGCGCGCCGGAGCCCCGCAGCCGGCGGGGGCGGCCGGCTGCTCACATGGCTGCCGCCTCTCCCGAGTGGCCGTACATGGCCTTGGAAGCGTCGTGGATCAGCGTGTGGACCCTGGAGCGTAGCTCCGCGAACTCGGGTAGCGCGCGGGTCCGGAGCCGGTCGCGCACGGGTCCGAAGGGGACCCGGAGCGTATCGACCACTGAGGCGGGGGAGCCGCCGAGGACCACGATCGTGTCGGCCAGATAGATCGCCTCATCGATGTCGTGCGTGATCAGGATGATTGCCTGACCGCTCTCCTCGCGGACCCTCAGTGTCAGATCTTCGAGCTCGCCGCGGGTCTGGGCATCGACCGACGCGAAGGGTTCGTCCATCAGCAGCACCGGGGGACCGAAGGCGAGAGCACGGGCGATGGCGACGCGCTGCTGCATGCCTCCGGACAGCTGCCACGGCCTGCTCCGGCAGTGACCGTCGAGGTTCACCTCGGCGATCGCGCTCTGCACGCGGGTCCGCCGCTCACTGGCGGACATCCGGCCGAGCAGGGGGAGTGCGACATTGTCCTCGACCGTCATCCAGGGCATGAGTGAACGGCTGTAGTCCTGGAACACCAGCCCGATGTCCCGGCTGGGGCCCGTCAGCTTCTCGCCCTTGATGAGCACCTCGCCGTACGTGGCGATCTGGAGGCCGGCGATACACCTGAGGATCGTTGTCTTGCCCACCCCGGACGGCCCGACGATGCACACGAACTCGCCTGGGCCGACGGTGAAGGAGACCTCACCGAGGACGCGTCGCCGGTTCTTCTTGACGGAGTACTCATGGCCCACGGAACGGACCTCGACCAGGTGAGATGCAGGGGCGTCCGGCGGACGCTCATCGACGGTCATGGGGTGGGTTCCTCGGTCTTTTTTCAGGGAAGGGGTGGCGGCGTCTCGGCTCATACCGGCTCTCTCCGGGACTTGGTCGGCGGGTGGTTGCGGAGCAGGAACCGTTCCGCCGAGCGGAAGAGCACGCTCAGGACGTAGCCCGTCACCCCGAGCACGACCATGCCGCTCCACATGTCGACCACGGCCCAGGTCCGCTGTGAGGTAAGGACGAAGTGCCCGATCCCGTGAGCGGAGCCCTGCATCTCGCTGACGACGATGAGTGCGATCGAGATGTACAGGGCGGTCCTGGCCCCGGCAATGATCTGCGGGAGTGCCACGCCCAGGCGAACTCGGAAGAACCGGCTGACCTGTGACAGCCGGAAAGCCTCCTCAAGATCGCGAACGCTGGGGTCGATGCCCTGGACCGCGGCGACGGTGTTGATGAGGACGGGCCATACGGCACCGAACGCGATCACGGTGATACGCATGCTCTCATCGAGCCCCAGCAGAAGGATCGCAACAGGCAGGACGGCAACCGCCGGCATGGCCCGCGCGAACTCAAGGATGGGGTCGAGCGCATCGCACAGACGGCGGAGGCTGCCGATGAGCAGCCCTGCCAGCACACCCGCCGCGACCGCGATCACATACCCGATCAGCATGTTGTACAGGCTCGGCAGGAGGTCGGTCACCGTGTGGTCGAAGATCCACAGTTCACCGACGGTCGACATGATGTTGGCGAGCGACGGGAAGTAGAGACTCGTGCTGTCCGACGAGACCAGCCACCAGAGCACCACCAGACCGACGGGCAGCCACAGGGAGATGAGGATCTTGCGCAGGATCGACGTCACGCGGATCGCCTCCTCACGGACGGATGCCAACTGATCAGCGCACGTTCGACGGCACGCATCACCAGGTTCAGGGCAACTCCGAGGAACGCGGTGGCGATCGCCAGAGCCTGTACGTCGTCCCCGCGCCCGGCCTGTTGCGCGCTGATCAGCTCACCGCCGAGGCCCGCCGCCCCTCCGACGTACTCCGAGGCGATGGACAGCAGGAGCGAGAGGGTGAGAGCGACCCGGACGCCGACGAGGATGCCAGGAAGGCTGGCCGGCAGATAGACCTTCAGCCAGCGGAACCGCCTGCCGATCCCGAACCCGTCCAGTACGTCGTGCTGGAGCGGGTCGACCTCACGGATCGCATCGGTGGTCCGGTTCAGCAACGGCCAGCAAGCACCGTAACCGATCAGCAGGAGCTTCATGGGAAGCGTCGGCCCGAACATGAGAAGGCCGAGGGGCAGGAAGCAGACCGCGGGGATGGCACTCACGAAGTCGAGCAGGAAACGGCTGCTCGCATGGGCGAAGCCGCTGACCCCGACCAGCATTCCCAAGGGAACCGCGACCGCGACCGCGATGGCGAGTCCTACGCTCGTGCTCAGCAGCGTCTGTGCGAGAGCGCTCCACAGCACCGTGCCCTGCGCCAGGGTCGCCAGCGCCAGGGCGGTCTGCCAGGGTGAGACGATTCCCGTGATCGCGGTGCTCGCCAGCGCCCAGACGGCCAGGAGTGCCGGGGCGGGGCGGCGCAGACTCCGGCCCCCCGCCCCCGCGGCGGGGCGCGGCGCCGGGCACCGCGCCGGAGCCCCCCACACAAACACACCCCCAAGCACACAC
>NZ_JBHYUG010000036.1:59983-80687 GCF_042749375.1 Streptomyces sp. NPDC059477
GCCCAGGGCGGTTTGCCTGTTTTCTGCTTTGCCCGTGATCGCGGTGATCGCAAGCGCCAATCCGGCCAGGCTTCCCGCGCCGGGTCGGTGCGGTCGCGCAACCCCGGCCGAGCGGAGTTCTCCGATACGGCGCACGGCGCCGTTCACCACTAGAGAACTCACCGGCTCATCCCGTCAGATCGACGGTGAGCGAGTCGATGTCCGGCTCCTTGTCGAGCATCTTGTACTTGAGTGCAAGATCCACGAGCGTGTTGAGGCTGGAGAAGTCGGTCAGGCTGTCCGTGAATGTGGGGAATCGCATGACCTTGATCACCTCCGGTTCCACGGTCATATAGGTCGCGGCGACGGTCCGGGCGAGGTCCCGGTCCTTGTTCACCAGATGCCCCGCTTCCTCGACCGAGGCCGCGAAATCCGCGAGGACATCGGCATTGTTGGCCGCGGAGTCCTTCGTGGCCACCCACAAGGTTCCGGACACACCCTGAGTGCCGACCGCCTGAGGTGCGAGCGGGTACAGTCCGCGCTGCTCGGCCGCCGTCGAGTAGGGCTCTGTGATCAGCGCGCCCGCCACATCGCCGCTCTCGACGGCGTCAGCCATCGAGGCGGGCGCGAGTTCCACGTACTCGACCTTGCCCGAGTCGCCGCCCAGGGTGTCGATCGTGGATTTGGTCGACAGCTCGTGATAGCCGCCGAGCGCGCTCACCGCGAACTTCTTCCCCGCCAGGTCGTCCACCGTGACGGATTTGTCCTTGGTGAAGATGATCGCGGGATCGAGGGCCACGTCACTCGGCTGGATCGTCGAGATTCCGAAGACCGAGAGCGGCAGTCCGTTGGTGGCTGCCGAGATGGTGCCGAACCCGTCTCCGATGGTCACATCGAGCTGGTCGTTCACCAGCATCGGTATGGCCTCGGCACCATTGGTGACCGTCACGTAGTCGACTTTGATGTTGTGTTCGGCGAAGATGCCTTCCGCCTCCGCCGTGTACACGGACAGCGAGTTCGCGGTCGCCGTCACTCCGACCCGGAGTTCGCGGAGCCCGCTGGATTCGGGCGTCCCGGTCGATGAGCTGTCCGTGCCGCCGCACGCCGAGATCAGCGTGAGAGTCACGAGGGCCGCGCCGAGCGCGGGGAGTGAACGTGGGTTGCAACGCACCGGGTACCTCCTTGTACACAGTCGTTCAGGAACTGGTGGTGCCGTCTAGCTGCTGACGTCGGCCGCGTGCCGGTCGCGGTGGGTCATGTCGACTAGCCATTCGACGATGGTCGGGACGGTCGTCGGGGTGAAGCCCATATGGCCCGCTTCGTAGAGCCGGATGGACTTCGGGCGCCCGTGGCGCGCCAGGAGATACATGTCCTCGGGCGAGATCGTGCGGTCGTGGACCCCATTGACCAGGATCATCGGCGCGCTCGGGCTGTCGATGATTCCGGTGTCCAGGAGTGACAGGGCCGGGAGCGAGGTCGTGAACTCGTGCTCGTCCGCGCTGCCCATGACGGTTGCCAGGGCACGGGTGAACGCACACGGATACTCTCCGCGGTCCACCCAGCGGTCGAGCCACTCGGCCTGGAAGCTGTAGTGCGCCGGGCCGCCGTGGTTGATCGCCGCGTGGAAACGCCGCGCGTGTGTGTGGCCGGCCCGGGCGGCCCAGTAGCCGCCCAGGCTCGTACCGAGGATCGACCGGAAACCGGTGAGGTCCGGTCGGGTGTCGGCCCAGTCGAGGATCGCGTCCCACAGGGAGTCGGCGGCCGGTGTCATCCGGACGGGAGACTCTCCTGTTCCCGGCGCATCGACGGCCAGCACCGCGAACCCCGCCGCGATGTAGGGACCCACGACGACGGTGACCAGCTCCTCCTTCCACACATCGAGGCCGCCGACAGCGACCAGGAGGGGGAACGGGCCGGCGCCCTCGGGGCGGGCCAGCACGCAGTGGAGCGGACCGAGTGCCGAGGTGACTTCCACGAACTCGATGTCATCTCTGTCGGTATGTGCCCGCCGGAAGTACGCGACGCTGCGATCGTGGGCGTCACCTTTGAGCGGGGTGTCGACGCAGGGGTAGCGGGCGATGTGAGCGTAGTCGTAGGCCTTCATCCACGCCGATGCCGCGTGCTCGGAACCGGGGCCGGCCTCCTCCGCCCGTGTCACCCAGTCCGACGCCAGGTGGAGAAAGGCCCCGGCCCATTCGTCGGAGGCGGGTGAGCGGAGCTGATCGATGGCCGCCACGCTCTCCTGCGCAGCGGAGACGGAGAAGAAGGGATTCAGGCCGACCTGGGCGCGCTTGCGGAGAATGGCGAGTGCGTGGTCGACGGGCCGCTCAGTGATTGTGGTCATCGTGGGTTTCCGGTTTCCTGTCGGCAGCGGCAGCGGCAGCGGCAGCGGCAGCGGCAGCGGCAGCGGCAGCGGCGTCGCCCGCTGCTGGCCACCACATTTCGGATGGGCTCGCTCTCAGTGGTCCGCCGCGTTCACGAGGACGACCGTGAGCAGGCACGGTGTGTCGGACCGGTTGCTCCAGGCATGGTTGTTGCCACGGATGATGGCGGTGTCCCCCGGAGTCATCAGCACTTCATCGGTGTCGGTCACGAGGAACACCGATCCTGACACACAGGTCACGAAATCGACCGTCGCGGTGCGGTGCATACCCGGGTGAAGCCTGAGATCGGCCTCGCTCGGCATGTGGGACTGGTCGAAGGCGTTGTGGATCTCGGCCATGACCGACCGGTGCCGGGCGGGGTCGGGGTCGTCCGGCGCGATTTCGAGCGCGCGGAATATCACGCCGGACGGTCCGGGCTCACGGGCCGTGACCTCGGCCGACAGGTCATCCGCGTCGGTGCTGGGCGGATATGACTGGGTGATCCAGAGCGTGGACCGCCAGTAGTAGCCCTCGCGATGCTGAGCGTTGGAGAGCCGAGTGTCGACGACCTTGGACACACCCTGCGCGTCCTGGCCGATCACGTAGCGATGGAGCTTCGCCATGCTTATCCTGATCCGTTTCTTCTGTGTCGTGCCCCGGCATACAGGGCTCGCGAACCGTGCGGAGACGTCGTCCAGCCAGTGGTGGCGAGGGACCGCGTTCAGGACGACTCCGGTGATACCGCCGCGTCGAGGCCCAGTTCCGCTCGGATCGCTTCGTCGTGCTCGGCGAGCCGGGGCGCCGGCGTGCCCAGCATGGACACATCGTCGATGCGTGCGGGCGACGCGATGACCGTCCGGGTCCCGCCGTCGCCGGACAGTTCCACGACCGCCTTGAGATGGGCCACCTGCGGGTCGGCCAGTACTTCGGCGATGTCGTTCACGGGCGCGGACGGTACGTCGTGCTGTTCCAGGCGGCGCAGCCACTCCACCCGGGGGTGCCGGACGAAGGCCCCCTGGAGTTCCTCCCGCAGCTCCGCGTAGTGCTCCTTGCGGTCGGCCCAGGTGCGAAAGCGTGGGTCGTCGGCCAGCTCGGGACGCTCGATCGCCGCGAGCAGTCCCCGCCAGAACTTCTCCGGCGAGGACAGGTGGATGGTGAGCGGCAGTCCGTCCCCGGCCTCGGCCATGTAGGACTGGGAGAAGGCCGGTCGTGACCCTGACCGGGGGGCGATCCCGCTCACCAGGTAGTCCTGCACGTCCGCGCCGAGGAAGGAGAGCATCGAGCCGAGCATCGTCACATCCACGACGGCGCCCTCGCCGGTGCGCTCGCGCCTCAGGAGCGCGGCGAGAAGCGCGTGCGACGCGTAGATGCCGGTCATCGTGTCGCCGAAATTCGGGCCCACCGGTGCGGGGAGGGCCTCGTCGACGATGAGACTGTCCAGGCCGCTGATGGACTGGACGACCTGGTTGTAGCTCGGCCGCTTCGCATACGGCCCGGACTCGCCGAAGCCGCTGATCTGGCAGTAGACGAGCCGTGGGTTGAGCTTCCTCGCCTGCTCGGCACCGACGCCCAGCCGGTCCGCGACGCCGGGCCGGTAGTTGTGGATCAGCACGTCGCTCTGGGTGATCAGGGCGTGGACCACCTCGCGGTCGCGCGGGGTGCGCAGGTCGAGGGCGATGGAGCGCTTGCTCTTGTTGTACGCCTGGAAGTACGGGCTGTACGCGTCGTCGCTCCACCCGCGCATGGGATCACCCGCGGGTGGCTCGACCTTGATGACGTCGGCACCCAGGTCGCCGAGCATCGCCGCGGCGTACGGGCCCGTGACGAATGTGCCGAGTTCAAGTACCCGGATACCGGTCAGCGGGAGCGAGGCCGTTTCGCGTGGGTGGGGATCAAGGGGTTCCGTCGAGGGCTCGCCCTCGTCGTTCGGCCTGGTCGGAGTGGGCATCGTGCGCTCCTTGTTTCTTGCTCGGAAGACGCCGCCTACCGCTTGGCCGACGTCTTCGGGGCCGTTCATCGGACGCCGCGGGAGCGACCCGGACACCTTCCGATGGGCCAGACCGTAGCTCCCAGCACCCAAGAGAGCAATAGACTTGGAGAGCTGGGCAATGTTACGGTGTGGTGCCGGGGGCTGGAGTAAGTCGGCTGAGGGCCGGCCCGGTCACCTCAGAGGGAGTAGCCGGGATGACCACGAACACCTCGTCGGCCTTCGAATCCGAGGGTTTCAGGCGGGCGAGGCCACGTGCTGCCGATCAGGTCGCCGACCACTTGCGTTCAAAGATCTACTCGGGAGCGCTGGAGAAAGGGGTGAAGCTCCCCTCCGAGAAGGACCTCGCCGTGTACTACGGGGTGAGCGCACCGACCATCAGCGAGGCGATCCGGGCGCTCAGCGCGCTGAAGTTGGTCGAAGCCCGGCACGGCTCGGGGACCTATGTGACCGCCGAGTCGGATTCGGTGCTGGCCCAGGCGTTGCAGGCGGTGGTCGAGCTGGAGAAGGTCGACCTGGAAAGCGTGCTGGACCTTTCCGATCTTGTGTACGGGAAGGCGGTCAGCCTCGGTGTGGAGAGAGCGACCGACGACGAGATCCGCGAACTGCGAGAGGCGGCCGAGGGTTTCCGCGCCCCCACGCACTCGGAGACCGAGCACGCCGCCGCCATCGAACGGTTCATGAGCGCACTCGTGCAGATCTCTCACAACAGCCTTCTCATCGCGATGTCGCACTTCCTGACCCAGAAACACATCGCCCTCGCGCGGGAGGCGGCCCTCATCAGCAGCGAGATGTGGGGCAAGGTCGCTCGCAAGCTGATCGACGAACGCCTCGCCATCGTGGACGCCGTTGCCAGGCGGGACGCGGCGGCGGCGGACTCAGCCATCCACGCCTTCCTCGTACGCGGCCGGCAGCTTGTGCTGTCGAATGCCAGCAAGGCGGCGGGGGAGACGCCCACCGCGTGACGCCGTAACCGCTGGGCCGGTGGCTCCACGCCGGAGGCGAACTGGCGGGCTGGCGGTCGGCGTCTGATGTGTGGCGTGCGGAGTGCGGCCTGTGGTGTGTGGCGTGCGGCGTGACCAAGGAGATGTCGGATGACCAAGGAGATGAGGATCATGCGAGCAGTGAGCGCACCTCTGATATGGCTGGATCAGGCCCACGTCCCAGCAACACCCGGCCCCCCACTCGCCGCGGCGAGTGCCCGCTCCGGTGCAGCGGACCGACCTGCCGATGGCGTCGCCTCATGAGGCGCGGACACTGGCGCAGCCTGCTGATCTGTCCCGGAGATCGACCTGACCGGATCGCCAAGGCCATCGCCGCGCGCCCGGGAGGGGTCATCGTCGACCTTGAGGACGCGGTGCACCCGTCGCAGCGGGAGAAGGCCCGACGATCCGCCGCCCAGGCGCTGGCCGCGTCCGACGATCCGGAGGTGACCCACCTCATCAGGGTGAACCCCGTGGGCACCACCGAGATCGCCAGGGACTTGGCCACGGTGATCGGCCCATGGCTGGACGCCGTGATCGTGCCGAAGGTCGCCGGTCCTGACGACATCGAGAACCTTGCCGAACAACTGCGCGCCGCCGAACTCAAGCAGGGGCTGCGCCCCGGGACGATCGGGATCGTCCCGGTGATCGAGGACTGCTCGGCACTGCGGTACGTCGATGCCATCGCCTGTGCGGCGCCCACCGTGGTGGCGATGTCCTTCGCGGGTGCGGAGGCCGGCGACTTCATGGCGGACCTGGGCGGCCGTTGGACCCCGGACGGCCTGGCATTTCACTATCCGAAGAGCCGCTTCGTCTGCGACGTCCGCGCAGCCGGCGATCTGCCCGCCATCGACGGACCGTCGATGAATCTCCAGGACCCGAGTGTCTGGAAGAGCGAGTGCGATATCGCCCGCACCCTGGGCTTTGACGGAAAGGTCGCCATCCACCCCAAACAGCTCGACACGATCAACGGGGTCTTCATGCCGAGCGCTGCGGAGATCGCGGACGCTCACCGTGTGGTCGCCGCCCTGGACGAAGCCGCGCGTTCGGGCGTCGGCGTCACGACCGACCGCGGACGGATGCTCGACCCGGCCAACGGACAGGCAGCACGTCGCCTGCTGCGCCGCGCGGGCGAATCGCCACGACTGGGAAGCGGTTCGGCGTAAGAAGCCGCATCTCAACCGCTGATGTCACGTGCGGCTCGAACGGGTTTCCCGCCGGGGTGATCCGCCCGTTGTACGCGCAGGAAGGCAGGGGCTCCCGGTGGCTCGGGGGTACGACCCCATTCCGAGCGGCTCCCGGAGGCCCTGTTGCCGTTTGGGTACTACCCGGTCCGCGATTGGGTTTTGCCCTGGGATTGGGGATTCGGCTGAGGCACCCATGTGTCTGTCAGGGGGCGAGCGGGCTGGAATACTCCGGTCATGGATGCTGGGGTGATGGGGAGCGGCACGCGATCGGACACGGCGGTGCCTGCACGGACCACGTCCGCGCACACCGCGGGCTGGGTGCTGCGCAACGCGCTGGCAGCGGACGTCGAGGTGATCGCGGAGCTGCGGGCCGTGGTCATGCGTGCGGACTTGGAACGTCTTGGGCGCTACGACGAGCACCGGGTACGGCAGCGGCTGCGGGACTCCTTCTCTCCGGAACACACGTCGATCATCATGATCGACGGTGACCTCGCAGGATGCGTCACGGTCCGGCCCATCGAGGGCAGACAGTGGCTGGAGCACTTCTACCTTGCTCCGCACCATCAGGGCCGAGGGTTCGGATCCGCCGTGTTGCGGACGGTACTGGAGCGAACGGACACGCGGGGCATGACCGTGGGCTTGAACGTCGTGCAGGGCAGTGCGGCCCGCCGGCTTTACGAGCGCCACGGATTCGTCGTGGAAGCCCAGAACCCGATAGACGTATTCATGATGCGCCCGCCCGGGGCGATGGGGAGCACTGCCGCGCAACCGGTGCACATCTCGGCGCTACGGCAGGGTGAGTTGGCAGCCCCCGGTTGATGCAGTGCGAGTCGGCAGGGTGCGAGCGGCGAGGTGCCGTGAACGGGTACCGGTCCGTCACTGACCGACATGGACATATCCGGCCCACAGTGAGGGGCTCGCCGGATACCGGTCGCGCAGGGCGCGTACGGCGCTGTGCAGGGCCTGGGCCGAGAGTTCGGTGCGGGGTGGGGTGCTGCCTCCGTGGGTGAGGTCGGCGTAGGTCGCGCGGGTGATCTCCAGCGAGGTGGTGTCGTTGACCGGCCAGAGGGTGCCGATGACGCGTCGGTATCCGGCGAGTTGGAAGGCCCCGGTGATGTGCAGTGCCTCGTCGGCGAGGTTCGGGTGTGTGCTGGAGGTGCTGCAGGCGGACAGGTAGGCGAGATCCGCGTAGGGCAGTTCCATGGCGGAAAGCTGTTCCACGGTCAGCGGCCGGGTGAGGTGGTCGTGGAGCAGCAGCATGCCGGCGGCGGGGTTCTCCCAGAAGGTGAGGCCGTGGCAGGAGAAATGGGCGACGGGGTAGGCGGGCAGCGCGTGGACGACATTCTCGTACGTGGCCTGCGCGCCGGACAGGACCATGGCGTTCGGCATCAGTTCCGTGAGGACCGCGGCCTCTGCCGCCGCGCCCGGCAGCGAGGGGGCGTTCTCGGCGTCCGGCACCGCCACGACCAGTGTGTGCGGGGTCGTACCGGCCGCCGGGGGACCGACTCGGCCGGTCAGGGCGCGCACGGTGGTGGTGTAGGAGGAGACCGCCCGGTCCATCACCGTCGCCTTCCCGCCGCTGCCGTGGTGGCCGGCGGCATGGAGCGGGAAGTACGCCATCAGGCCGACGGGGCACCACCAGATACGGGGCGGGGGCTGCGTCGCGGAGTGCGGGGCGGTGAGGCCCAGCGCGTCGAGCACGGGTGCGGTGACGCGGTCCCACAGCCAGCTCAGGATCTCGGCCAGGTCCCGCTGGGCATCCCGACGGGTGAACAGTGACGGGTCGTTCGGGGCGGCGAAGACGGCACGATTCAGGCGCAGGAGGTGAGCGATGACGTCGGCCTGGGTCAGTCCGGTCAACGGGACGGGCAGGACGCTCTGTTCGGCGTCCGCCCGCAGGATGAGCGCGTCGCAGCGGCGCTCGGTGATGTTCACGATCACTACCGGGCCCTGATCGGCGTGGCGGCGCAGCCCCTGGACCGAGGGCGCCCGCAGGAAGCCCGCCACGCCGTCGAGGCTCCGGATCCGGCCCATCAGGTCGTCCCAGTTCCCGTCGTTCCCGTCGCGGGCACGGGCGTTGAGGGCGGCGCGCAGCCGCAGGAACTCGGCATGGAGCTGGGGTGCCCGGTACCGCAGCAGCCGGAGGTCACGGGCCTCCAGCGTTCGACCGTGCAGGATTCCGCGCGACAACTCCATTAGTTCCACGGCCCGTTCCGGCCTGCCGAGGTGCTGCACCGGGTGGACCTGCCCCGCCGCCCACCCCTGTGAGCGGTTGTCGAGCGCGGAGTTGTACCCGGAGGCCCCCGTCTGCGCGATGACCGGCCTGCCCTTCGTCTATGGCCGGGCCCGGCTGTGACCGCCTTTCTGGCCGCCCTCGCCGGCAAGGCCGCCGAGAAGTGGCTCGCCCTGCTCGTCCTGCCCGGGGTGGTCTACGTCGCCGGTATGGCCGCCGCCGTCGTGCTGGGACACGCCCACGCCCTGGACCTGGCCGAACTCCAGGCCGCCATCGACCGGTTGGCCGCCGACCCAGGTGCCTCCAGCGCCGGTGCGATCCTCGTCGTGGCCGCCGGTGTGCTGGCGGCGGGCACGCTGGCCGGACTGTGCGCCAGAGCGTCGGCCGTCGTCGTGGAACGCCTGTGGACCAGTCGGGGCGACCGGTGGCCCGCACACCTTCTCGTCCGGCGCCGCGTCCACCGCTGGCGGCAGGCCGACGCGGCGTGCGAGGCGGCCGGGACCCGCGCCGAACTCGCCCGGGCCATCGAACGGCGCGATGCCATCGCCCTCGTCCGCCCCCGGCGGCCCACCTGGATCGGCGACCGCCTCCACGCGGCCGACCAGCGGGTGTACGACGCCTATGACCTGGAACTCGGGGCCGCCTGGCCCCGGCTCTGGCTGACGGTGCCCGATGCGGTCCGGGCTGAACTCCTCTCCGCCCGCGAGGCCTACGGCGCCGCTTTCGGGCTCGCCGGATGGGCCACGCTGTACCTGCTGCTCGGCGTCTGGTGGTGGCCGGCGCTGGCCGCCGCCGCGGCCGTCGCGGCCACGGCATGGATCCGGGGCCGCGTGGCGACGGAGGTGTTCGCCGATCTCGTCGAGGCCACCGTCGACCTGCACGCCATCACCCTGGCCCAGGAACTCGGCCTGACCGGCGAACGGCCCGCCCTCACCAGGGAGGTCGGCGACGCGATCACCACCACGCTGCGCAAGGACCCGCCGCCCGCTCCACCCCGTGATCCGCCGGGCGCCACGTGATCGCGGCGCGCGCCCTCCGGCCCGGACTGCTCGACGCCGCCGAACGGGGCCGCCGGGTCGACCGAAAGACCGCCAGGAGCTGGAAGGCGATCGTACGGTCAGCCCGCCGCGCGGCCCAGCGGCATGAGGTACTGGAGGGGCTGGTCCAGATCGTCCAGGCCGAACAGCTCGTGCGCGACATCGTCGTGGATCCCGGCGAGCGTGCTGGTGGCCAGTCCCAGCGCGGCGGCGGTCAGCACCAGCGTCTGGGCGAGATGACCGGCCTCCAGCAGCCCCAGGCGCAGCGCCCGCAGACCGTAACGCTGCCGGAGCAGCCCGAGATCCACGTACAGGCCCAGTACGGCGGGGGCATCGTCGATGCCGATCCAGTCGGGGTCGTCGGGTGACCGGGACAGATAGGTGGACAGCGCCTTGATCTCTTCGACGGGCGGTACGGGTCCGATCCGCCGCAGTGCGCGGCGCTGCGGCACACACTGGTAGGTGCCGGGAGGGACGCCGTCGACGCCGAGAACGAACACCCGCAGCCCGGTCGTGTAGAGCGCACCCGCGCTGGGGTAGGGCCGGTGGGTGAGATGGCGGACGGTGCCGTCGGCCAGCCGCTGTGTGGAGTGGTGGCTGTCGGCATGGGCGTTCCACAACAGGGTGCCGAGTCCGGCCGAGGTCAGTGGCGCGCGCAGGGCGCCCCGTACCGAGGTCCGTGAGGTCATCGCGGTACGCAGTGAGATATCGGGCAGCGGGTCCGCGGGGAGGCTGATCTCCGGCAGAGCCACGGCAACTGCGGTGGCGCCGCTCGCGGTCATCGGCGTCAGGGGCCGTACGGCGCTGTCCGCGTTCCGCCCGATCTGGAACTTGCTCTGCTCCAGATACTGGTGGTCCGGGGCGCGGTGTCCGGCGGCGAAGAAGGCGGGCGGCTCGCCCGGGTCCAGCAGGGTGCGGGCGGCAAGGCGGCACACGGCCCGCTCCTCGTCGGGGGTGACGCCCAGCCGGTTGAACAGCATGTGCAGCTGGGACGCCCATACCCACGCCGGCCGGCGGCCGGCCTCCGTCGCATCCGCATCCGCGTCCGCGTCCGCGTCCGCCTCGCCGTAGCACGCGCGCAGCCACTGGTCGGCGGACCGTACCCGCTGGGCCCACTCCGTCAGCCAGGGCGCGGCGGTGTCCCGCTCCAGGCTCTCCCGCAGTGCCTCGGCCCGCCGGGTCAGCGCCTCCCGCTGGAGCGCGTAGACGGAGTTGACCCTGGTGTGCACGACCGCGCTGGGCAGCAGGGCGACCTCGGTGATCCAGCGCCACCCGGCCGCGTGCCGTCTGAGCCAGCGCGCGGCCGTGAGCCGGTCCATACCGAGAGCGGACGCGGTGGTGTGGGCCAGGTCCGCGGCGAGGATGAGCCGTTCGGCCCCGTGTGGCGTCCGGCGCAGGGCCTCGACCGCCACCCTGGAGGAGACGGTGAAGATGTCCTCGGCGACCGGCAGGGCGAGCGGCCCGCCGTAACGCCCGGTCTCGGGCGTGTAGGGCACCGCCCGCACCTCCCCGTGGTGTGACGGCCATGGGCCGTCCACGGCGGGCCGCGCCTTGGCGAGGCGGGCCAGCGCGCCGGGGAGTTCGGCCACGGCGGCAGCGGCGGGTGCGCGCACCCGGATCCGCAAGTGGGGTCCGCCTTCGCCGTACCGGATGAAGAACCAGCCGGCGGCTTCCTGTTCCGCGACGAGCCGGTCCAGCAGGGGGGCCAGGTCCTCGGTGAGGAAGGCGTCGGTGTCCTCGGTGCTCGTGTGCAGGAACAGGTGGAGGCTGTGCCAGCCGGGGGAGAGGGCGGTTTCGGAGAGGGCGGGCTCGGACGGAACGGGTTCGGGGAGGGCGGTTTCGGAGACGGGTCCGTCGGTCATACGAGGTCCTCGGCGGCTGGAGGGAAGGGTGCCCCTGACAGAAGGGGTCAGAGAAGGTGGGGAGGGGTCAGGGGAAGGGGTGTGGGTGGAGGGCGAGTTCGTCGTAGCGCAGGGGCCGGGGGGTGCGTCCCAGCCGGTACGGGACCTCCAGCAGCCGGGGCAGTCCCCGGGTGCGGTGGTTGACGTGCCCGAAGGTCATCGGCAGTGAGCCGGGGACGACGGCTTTCGCGCAGTGCAGGCCGAGCCGCTCGCGTAGGCCCGGTTCGTCCTGGCCGACCACGATGACCTCCAGACCCTCGCCGGACAGCCGCCGCACGGTCCGGTCGAGCAATTCGGTCAGGTCGGTCACCGGCTCCGGAGCCCCCGGCCACAGGTCCCGCAGATCCAGTTCGCGGGTGTCGGCGAACAGGAAGTCCAGCCGGGACTGGGCCTCCGGGAGGGTGTTGAGGCCGACGTGGTCGTCCAGGGACAGCACGAGTTCCGGCCGTTCCAGCATCGGGCGCAGGAGTTCCGGGTCGCGCGGGTGGCCGTCGGCGACGGCGCGGTGGGCGGACTCATGGACGTTGGTCACGACCTCGGCCACCGCGGAGCGGATGGCGGTGCGCGGGTCGTGGTGGGCCCCGGCGGCCAGGAACGCCCGGGGAGCTGCCGGGTGGGTGCCCCGGTAGCGGCAGACGGCGATGACGGCCGGTACGGCGAAATCGTTGGTGGCGTCCAGCAGGGTGAGACCGTAACCGGCCAGGGCCGCCCGGTCCGCGAGATGGGCCACGTCGGGGTCGTCGGCGGGCAGCGCGATCCGGTGCAGGGGGGTGGCCGCGTACCAGGCCATCAGGAACGCGTCGCGTTCGGCGACCTCGAACAGGCCGTACAGGGCGGCCTCCTGGGGGCTGTTGCCCAGCCCGCAGCCGTTGGAGGACTCATACACGACGCGCGGCCGGTCCGTACCCGGCACATCCCAGTAGGCGACGTGCTCCGGAACGGCGACGGGGCGCCCGTGGGTGAGCGACCAGCCGTGGACCCAGTCGAGTTCGAGCTGGGGGGTGTACGGGACGGTCCGTGACGCGGGGTGTCCGTGGAAGGCGGGGTCGGGCAGACCGAGCCGCTCCGGGTCCACCGCGCGTTCGCCACCCAGCGAGGCGAAGGAGGCGCGCAGCACGGTCCGGCGGCCGGTCGGGCGCATCCCCGCGAACCGCTCGACGCTCTCGAACAGGGCCACCCGCTCGCTGCTGTCGTAGTCGGTGGCCCGGCCGTACCCGCCGTCGTCCACCAGCCGGCCGTCGGTGACATACGCGGTCGTCAGGCCGAAGACGGAGTCCTCCGACCGGATGATCCTGCGAACCGGACCGAACCGCTCGTCGTGCAGGGCGGCGCGCAGCCCGGCGGTGTCCGTACGGGGGTTGGGGCCGCGCAGGACGGACGGGTCGGGCAGCGGCCGGGGTACGGACGGCAGCCGGGCGTCCGGCGCGTTGTCCGGCGGGAGCGGCGCGCACACCGCGCAGCCGCCGACCGGGCGGACCCGGTGCGTGGACCAGGTGGCCCTCGCGTGGTGCACGGTCCGTACGGTGGCGCCCGCGTCCGCCGCCCCCGGCTCCTCCGCCAGCAGGTCCGCGGCCAGGGCGCCGACCGCCTCCGCCAGGGCGGGGGCGGCCAGTCCGGCCAGCCCCATGCGCGGGCTCTGCCAGGGGACCCGGCCGCCGGTGGTGGCCAGCCGCTGGTGTTCGGTACAGCACAGACAGGCCGCGGCGCCGGGCCGCAGGGCCGGGCCCACGACGGTCAGCGCGCCGTCGAAGCGCACCGGAACATGGACCACCGGGTGGCCGAGCGCGTGCCGGCTCAACTCCTCTGCCAGGCCCAGGGTCCACTCCTCCAGCAGGACGACAGCCGGGCCGCCGGTGGACGCCAGGGCGGCCCTGGCGTCGAGGACGGGGACACCGAGCGGTGCGAGGACGGCCGACAGGGCTGCCGCCGTGCCGCAGTCGTCCATGTCCGGCGCTGCCGGCGCGTCGGTCATGCCGGTCGTGTTGGTACCGGTCGTACTGGTGGTACCGGTCAGGGCGGTTGTACCGGTCGTGTCCGTCGTACCCGTGCGGACCGGGTCCGGGTCCGGGTGCGGGACCGGGTGCGGGCGTGGGGGCATCAGGCGCCTCCGATGGTGTTCAGTACGGTGAAGCCGCAGCCGCGCAGTCCGGCCGCCACCGCGCGCGCGTCCTCGCCGGCCGGCTCCCACGGCTCGGCGCGCAGCCCGGTCAGCCGCCGCAGGGCGGTGTGCAGTGCCGGTTCCCGGGCGGCCAGTCCGGCCAGCCATCCGGTCGTCCAGCTCTCGTCCTCCCAGCCGGCGAGCCGCACCCCGGCGGCTGCGATCGGGGCCGCCGCCCCGCTGGGCCGGCTCTCGTGCGCGTACGTCACCTGCTGGGCGGCGGCCAGCACCCGTGCCGTCGCGGCGAGTGCCGCGAAGGCGACGGCGTCACCGGGAGTGGCTTCCACCGCCGTGCCCAGGGTCCGGTCGGGCAGCCCCGGTGCCGGACCGTGGCGGACGACGGCGTGGAACACGGAGGCGGCGGAGAGCCGGAACACGCTCAGCGTGGCGCGTATCCCCAGCCGTCCGGTGAGCGTCGCCCACCAGTGGCGGGCCTGCGGGTGGTGCGACCAGTGTTCTTCGCCGAGCCCGGCCGCGCTGTCCCGGGGGGTGTGTACGACGGCCCGTCGCAGGGCGCGGCCCCAGGCGTGTCCCGGGTCCATGCCGACCACCACCCCGGGTCCCGGTGCGCCCAGGCGAAGTTCGGCGGCCCGGCAGATCGCGTCGAGCCGGGCCAGATCGGCCCTGGGCGCCCCCGCGAGCAGGGTGGCACCCGCCACCCGGCAGCTGACCAGGGCCACCGGCAGCTGCGGCAGGGTGCCGGGCAGCGGCGGGGCCAGCACCCCGACCCGTTCGTCGCCGAGGGCCGCCACCCGCCGCAGCGCCTCGGCGAGGGTACGCGGCGGGGACATGGCCGCCGCCCGGTCCGGGTCCAGCTGGTCGGCGCCGAGCCAGGAGTGGTACGCGGCCCGCAGCGGCCGGGCCTCGGCGACCAGCACCGAGGGCCGGTCCGGGAGAATCCGCTGGTCGTCCCCCTCGCTCGCGGGGTCGGGCAGCCCCGCGACGGCGCACAGCAACCGGTGGACCGCGGCCCCGGCGACCAGCGGGACCAGGGCGGCCGACGTTTTCACGGTTGTCGTGCCCGGACGTGCTGAGACTCCCGCCGCCTCCGTCGCTCCCGTCGCGCCCGGGCCCCGAGGCGCCGTACGTCCGTCCGGGTCCGGGCCGAGACGTGCCGTCAGCGCCGCCGCGTCCGCACGGACCTGTTCCGGGCTGCCGGGTGGGGTGACGAACCCCGTGCCGCCGAGGATTCCGGCGGCGACGGCCAGCCGTCCACCGGAGGCGGTGACGATGATCTGGCCGCCGTACCCGGTGGTGTCGGCCTCGTACGAGGGTGAGGCACCACCGCGGGCCAGCGCCCGTCCGGCGGCCTGGGCCAGCGGGCCTACGGGGGCGGCGGCGAGCACCTGTGGCCGGGCGGCGGCGATGGCGCCGGCCGCCGCGCCGGGCAGGTCGGCCACCGCGCGCAGCCACGGTGACCCGGCGCTCCCGGTGCTGGCGGCGCGGTCCGTGCTGCTGGTGGCAGGGGCGGTGCCGTCGGGGTCGCCGGGGCGGTCCACCAGCAGGTCGTGCGCGTCGAGTTGGGCGATCAGGGTGCAGAGCGCGCGGCGCAATGGGGAACCGGCGGGCGCGCTCTCCGACAGCGCTGCCTGGCCGCCCGTACGCAGTGCCTCCTCCAGGATTCGCCACAGCGCGGGCAGGGCGGAACTCCCCTCCAGCGTGACGTTCGAGCGCCAGCCGCGCAGATGGATACCGTTCCGGAGCGGCGTGACGCCTGTCCCGGGGCGCAGCTCCCGGCCCGCCAGAGCGTCCACCGCGTCGGGGACGGTGGGCGCGCCGGGAGCGCCCGGACCCGCTGCCCGGGGAGTCATGCGGTCCGCTCCACGGCGTCGATGACGGTGGCCACCCGGCTGCGCCAGTCGTGCCCGGTGAGTACCGGGACGGCCCGGACGACGAGATGCGCGGCCAGATAGCGCTCCAGCGGCCTGATGTCACAGATCGCGAGGAGCCGGTACAGGGCGTTGGTGGACGCCCGGTAGACCAGATAGTCGGGCCGGCTCCACATCAGCCCTTCCG
This sequence comes from Streptomyces sp. NPDC059477, assembly GCF_042749375.1. Taxonomy (NCBI): domain Bacteria; kingdom Bacillati; phylum Actinomycetota; class Actinomycetes; order Kitasatosporales; family Streptomycetaceae; genus Streptomyces; species Streptomyces sp. NPDC059477. Next base: position 75,828 of record NZ_JBHYUG010000036.1, read on the forward strand.
GGTCGGAACGGCGCAGCAGCTGATGGAATTCGCTGTACAGGGTCCGCTCCTCGCGGTTCCAGCGTTTCTCGGCGCCCGCGTCCCCGGTGGCGACGGCCCGTGCGTGGTACTCGTAGGGCAGACCGGCGAGATCCGCCCCGGCGTCGAGACGGCTCTGGGTGAGGTCCCACGCGGCCGTGGACCAGTCGGCCCAACGCTGTTCCCAGCCGGTGCCCCCGCCGTCGGCGACTCTGCCGACCAGCGCGGTCACCGCGTCGCCCGCGCTCTCCCAGCGGTCGGCGAAAGCCCGCCGGATGCGGCCGTCCTGGTCGTCATGGACGAGGAAGTCCTCCAGGTGGGAGACGTAGGAGTAATGACCACCGGTCAGCCCGCCGGGGTGGGCGGCGGCGTGAGCGGCCAGCGCGGCCACGGCGAACTGAATCCGCGCTGCCGTACCGTCGTCATGCTCGCCGAGGAACTCCGAGGCCGCGCGCAGGGCGGGCAGCCCCATGGTCAGCAGGTCGTCGCGGAGGCTCACCCCGTCGGGGCCGATCAGGGCGCGCAGCGGGGCGAGGTCGACCCGCTCGATCCGTACGGTGTTGTCGGGCACCACGGGGCCGTAGGGCGGGGCGATCAGCTCGATCCGGCCCGCCTCGGCCGCTCGCGTGAGCAGTTCCTCCTCGCTCAGGTCGCTCTTCGAGGGGTGGGCGCGCATCCAGTCGCGCAGGACCGCCGAGGCGCTCTCGGCCGCCTCGGTCACCTGCTCGGCCGGTCCCCGCAGGCGCAGCCGTAGATGGGGGCCGTGCAGCCAGTGCCGCTCCACGTGCGCGGTCAGGCCCTGGGTCGTGCACCGTTCGGCGAGCGGCAGCATCGCTCCGCGCAGCAGCGGGCCCTTGAGCGGCTGGTGGTAGTAGGCGACCACATCGCGGGCGCTGGCGTCCTGGGGATCGGCTGTGGTCACGGGCACGGTTGCCTCCTGGTCGCTCCGGACCGGTCGCACGGACCGGCCGGTCCGGCTGCTCTGTTCGGCCTGCTCGATCTGTTCGGTCCGTCCGCGCTGCTCGGCCTCTTTGCCCTGTCTGTGCTGTCGGTACGGTCCGGGGAAGGTCACGATGGCCGTCCGGCGCGGTAGGTCTCCACGACGAGTTCGACGGCCTGGGCGGGCCGGGGCCGGCCGCCGGGCGCGGGGAGAGCCTCCTCCAGCACCACGCCATCGGGGTGGCGGGACAGCCACTTGCCCAGGCAGCGCAGATGCAGGGCGTTGCCGAGGTCGGTGAACTGCGGTTTGGGCAGGCGCAGCTGGGCGAAGAGGTCTTCGGCCGCCCGGCCCTTCGGCGCGGCGGGCACCGGGTGCAGGAAGAGCTGTTCCGGCAGGTCGAGCAGGGTGCGCCAGCGGGCCGTGGTCTCCGCCGGTACCGCATGGTCCGCGGCCAGTTCGGTACGCAGCGTCCGGACGACGCCGGCTGTCAGCTGCCAGCGGCGCCGGCGCAGCACGACATGGCGGTGGCGCAGCCTGGGTGTGCGGATCACCCGGCCGCCGGGGGCCTCCATGGCGTACTGGGGTACCAGGGCCCGGAAGTCGACGACCCCGTTGGGGTGGTCGGACAGGAATGCGGCGAGCCGTCGCGGCAGCACGACCGGGGCGAGGAAACCGTCGTACAGCACATCGAGCAGCTCGCCGGTGGCGCGCAGCCTCAGCCGGACCTGGTCGCTCTCCTCGTCATGTACGAGGTCCACCTCGGGCTCGCCGATGGAGGCCCAGCGCCGGTCGGGGCCGATCTCGTCCGGGACGAGCAACGGGTGGAGGTTGGCGTTGAAGCCGCCGACCGGGCGGACCTGGGCGGCCCTGGCCCGGTCGCCCAGTCCCCGGCGGATCTGCCGGGTGACCTCGTCGGTGGCGCCGGGATCCATCGAGTCCAGGAAGCGGCTGGTGAAGCGGCCCCAGCCGCCGTACACATGGTTCACACAGAGCAGGCCGTCCGCGGTGTCACGCTGGAGGAAGTACGAGTAGCTCAGGGGGCGTTCGACCGCCCAGTCCGGCAGCCGGGCGCCGATGCCCCTGATGAGGTCTGCGGGCAGGACGAGGTCGGTGGCGGCGTCCTGGGGGCCGTGCGCGGCGCCGGTGCCCTTGAGTTCGCCGTGAGTTGTGCCGCCGTGCGTGGTGCCGTCATCCGTGGTGCCGTCATCCGTGGTGCCCCCGTGCGCGGCGTCGAGCACGGACCTGCGCAGTGCGGCCAGTTCGGCGATACCGCTGGGGAACGCGTCCTGGTCTTGGGGCGCGAGGGCCGCCAGGCGCCCGGTCTCCTCCAGGGCTTCCGCGATGTCGGCGCCGAACTCCCAGGGGTGGTGGCAGATGCCCCCGGTCCCGTACCGCGCCACGAAGCGGTCGCGGGTGATCCGGCGTATCAGATGGCCCAGGTCGAAGAGTTCGGCCAGGGCGGTCACCTCGCCCAGCGCCTCGTGGTCGGCGTCGGCCAGGAAGCCGCCGAGCTGGATCGGGCGCGGGGCGACCACGTCCTCCGAGAGGACGTTCAGCGCGGTGACGGGGGCCGGAACCGGGCGGCCCGCCTCGGCCAGCAGGGTGCGCCAGCGGGCCGAGAGCCCGGCGAGCAGCACGGGCCGCCGCCCCGCCTCGACGTCCGCGAACTGCCTCGTCCCATCGGCGATTTCATCGATACGGTCTGCCATCGAGGAGCCGCCGGGCGAGGCCCGCAGCCAGCGCGCGAGGTCGGCCAGCGGGTCGTCGGCCTGCGGGTCGACCGGCTCGGTGGGGACCAGCAGACCGGCGCCGGTGAGCCGGTCCAGGAACGCCGCCGCGGCGGTGGAGCCCCGGGCGTCCTTGACCGCGTTGCTCAGTGCCGCCGCCAGCTCTTCCGGCATGACGGGCGTTTCGCACAGGGAGGTGATGAGTTCCAGCGGACCGCTGACGGCGAGCCCGGCCTCGTCCTCGTTCGTGACGAGGTAACGCCCCCCGGCGAACACCACCCGGCTGCGGGCATAGGTCGCGCGGCCGTCGACGACCCGCGCGGTGCTGGTCATCCGGTGCGGAAGCGTGGCGCGGTACCGAGGGTCGTCCAGCAGCGCCGTGGACAGCACGCTCACCAGCGTCCGGTTGACCTTGACCACGGAGGTCAGGGGCCCGGTGGGGATGCCCTCCTCCCCCCAGGACGGGACACCGCGCTCCGGGGACCGCTCGGCCAGCCGGCCCCAGCCGACTGCGGTGAACCAGGACAGCGGACTTGTCTTGGTGCTGGCCCGCAGGGCGTACCGCAGCACGCTCGGCTCTTCCTTTCGCGCTCTGCGGTCGTCCGTGCCCGTGCCCGCGCGCTCGACAGCCCGTAACAGGTCGGAGCTGGTGAGGGCGACCGCCCGGGTCAGCGCGGGCTCCCGGCACAGTGCGGACAGGGCCTCGCGCTCAGCGGCCAGCGCGGCGGTGGCGACGGGGTCCAGCGCGGCCAGCAGAGTGGATCTGCGGTCCCGCAGCGCCAGCCAGTCCGCGAGCCGGGGTACCCGCTCGGGGAGGTCACCGAGGCGGTCGAGCAGCGCGGGCCGCGGCGCGCGCCCGTTGTGCAGCGAGCGGCGCAGTGGCAGGACCACATCGCGGTGGAAAGCCTGGGTATGGCCGCTCCGGCTGTCGTACAGGGCGTCGCACACTTCGGGCAGCAGGGCGGATTCCTCGGCCTCCAGTGCGGCCAGCAGGGCCAGTTCCGAGCGGAACGCGGCGGCGGCCGGGCTCTGGGCGGGATGGCGCAGCACGGTGGCACGTGCGAGAGCGTACGGTGCCGACCGCACGGTGTACGTGCCGGTGCTGGAACGGCTGCCTGTGGTGGCGGGCCCTGCGGGGTGCGGCATGACAGTGTTCCCGTCGAGGTGGCGGATGCGGGGGTGATGGCTCCCGGGCTGCGGTGCCACATGCGGGACGCCCCGGGGGCCTCATGAGCAGGGTGGCCGTACGGTCCGTGCCCGCGACCGCTCCCGCCGGCTGCCGGAGGATCGGCCGGAGCACGGACCGCTGCAAGCACGGACTGCCCGGTGGTGCACTGGTCACGGGTCGTACGGAGGCGCGGTGCGGCCCGTGACCGCAGTCAGTCCTTGGGTGTTCGCCCTACAGGTACGTACCTGTATGTAACAGGTACCTGCTGGTACTTATTGGCACCGACCGGTGGTTAACCGAGCAGGCCCTTCGGGAACTCGGGGTGGGCGCAGGAGGACGAGCCGCACGAGCAGGAACTGGGGCCGCCCGATGCTCCGGTCTCGGGGAGCGCGACGGTGTCACGCATCGAGGTGACGGTGAGTTCGCCGAGGTCGAGGTCCTGGAGTTCGAAGCTCAGGCCGCTGGTGATATCGGACATGTGTGTCTCCTTTGACGAGAGGACAAGCCGGAGTGCACCTTGCAGAAACTGGGTGGTTCACGGAACCGCACGTTCCGCCACCTGAATTCCCCTGGCGTCACGTTCCGACGTGCTGTGGGCCAGCGGTTCTGTGGCGGTAAAGGCGAGAACAGATCGGCCCTGTAGCGCCGATCGAGGGTGAGTCTAAGCCGCGGACAGAGCTACCAAAAGGCTAATCGGATTGTTGATCGGAGGCTGGTCCGGAGGTTTAGCCGGTAATTTCCGGGGAGTTGACAAACTTTCCTGAGAGAACTTTTCCCCGTGCTGCACCTGGGCTATTTTGCTGTGAATTTGTGCCGACCCCGCCACAGCCCTGTCCTGCCCTGCCCAGCGGGCCGAGGGGCCGAGGGGCTGATGAGTGCCATGCCGCTCGCCGATGACGTCGGAGGAGGGGCGGTGGCGCATGGGGGCGGTGAGATCGGGGCTGCCGGTGTACCGTCATGGCCAGCTGTCATGGTTCCGAAGTACCGGTCGCCCGTGAGTATGCGCA
>NZ_JBHYUG010000037.1:0-5563 GCF_042749375.1 Streptomyces sp. NPDC059477
GCCGCCGCCGGGGGGGGGCCCCCCCGGGGCGGGGGGGCATGGGGGGGGCCGGGGATCGAAGGCTGGGGGCCGGAGGCAGCACGCGGCGATCAAGGGGAGTGCGCGGCGCTGCCTCTGCCCGAGGGGTGGGTGTGTGCGGAGCGCAGGAGCCTCGCGGCGCCCCGGATCGCGGCGGTGTGCGGGGCGGGCACCGGCCGCAGGGGGGCGTGCAGGCTGCCGGAGAGCCGGTGGACGACGTCCGGGCGCCGGGCGCCGCCCCCGGCCAGCAGCGCGCCCCGGGTCAGCGCGTCCGCCGTCAGGGACGTACGGTCCTGCCGGACCATCGAGGCGATCATGGTGACCACCGCCTCGCAGAGGTCCGCCGCAGTGATGTCGCCGTCCAGATCGGTGGTGCCCAGCGCGGTGCGCCGGGCGTCGCAGACCGCGCCGTCGGCCAGCAGCACCACCTCGGTGAGCTGGGCGCCGAGGTCCACCACGAGCAGCGGCAGCGACAGATCCGCGTCGGCGGCGAGCGCGACGGCCCGTGCCGTGGGGACGGTCAGCACCGCGCGCGGCCCCAGCACCTGCACGGCCGTACGGGCCCGCTCCCGGTACGCCGGGCCGTCCAGCACCGGCGCGGTGAGCACCACCAGCGGCCGGGTCAGCCTCGGCAGCCGGTCGCCGAGCAGCCGGTCGAGCATCCGGGCCGTCCCCGGTACGTCGACGATGGCGCCGCGCCGGATCGGGTACAGCGCCCCGGGGAACGTGACCGTCGGCACGTCGAGCACCAGCCCGCGCCCGGCGACCCACACCCGGGTGCGGGCACTGCCCAGGTCCAGGGCGAGACAGCAGCAGGGGCGGCACAGGGGGTGGTCGCGGTGGTGCGGGACGGCGGGGTCGGCCGGGGGCGGACCGGCCGGGCCGCCGACCGGAAAGCCGGTCGCAGAGCTGTCCGGGAATCCGGCTGGCGACCCCGTCGGCGAACCGGCCGGCGAACCCGTCGGGGGCAGGTGTACGGGGGTCATCGCTCGGCCCCTCGCGCCCCGGGGGGCGTCCCGGCGCCGGGCGCGGCCGTCCCCGCCTCCCGTACCTGCTGGCACCGGGAGCAGTAGCGGGCCTGCGGCACGATCAGGAGCCGTTCGCGGTCGATGGGACGCCGGCACAGCCGGCAGCCGCCGTAGCGGCCCTCGGCCATGCGGCACAGGGCCGCCTCCACATCGGCGAGCACCATGCGCGCGGAGGCGGCCAGCTTGATCTGCACCTCGTTCTGCGCCGCGGAGCGCCGTCCGCGCAGATACTCGGCGCGGGGCGCCGCCGCGATCTGCCGGAGCTGCTCCTGGCGGAACAACCGCTGTTCGCGCAGGTTCTCCTGCATCGCGGCGAGATCCTCGGGCGACAGTGGGGCGGCGGCACGGCCGCCCGCGGTCCGGTGGTTCACGACGTCACCTCGTACGGTCGCGGGGGGGGGGGGGGGCGGGCCCTCGGCCGGGCACATCGGTGCGTACGGGGATCGTCACCCGGTCACCTCGGTGCGTACGGGGTCGTCACCCGGTCAGACGGCCGCGGACGAAGAGCAGCGACTCACGGCTCGGGTCCGAGGCCAGTGACACCACCCGCCCGATCAGCATCCAGTGCGAATTGTTCCGTACGGTCCCGTCCAGACGGCACTCGAACCGCGCCACCGTCCCGGTCAGAAGCGGTGCTCCGACCGTCCCCGTCAGATGGTCCACCTGCGCGAACTTGTCCGGGTCCTTCGACGCGAAGAGCCGGGCCGTGGGCGCCTGGTCGGAGGCGAGCACATTGACGGCGAACACTCCGGAGCGTTCGATCGCCGACCAGGTGCGGGAGGTGTCCGCGAGGCAGACGAGCACCTGGGGCGGCTCCACCGTGAGCGAGGTGAACGCGTTGACGGTGCTCCCGTACAGCTCTCCGTCAGCGGCCGTGGTGACGACCACGACCCCGGTGGGGAACTGCGCGCACGCCGACCGGAAGGTGTCGGAGTCGGGCAGCGGCGGCGGCTCCACGATCGGTACGGCCGATGCGGTGCGGGTCATGACGCCGTGCGCAGGGCCGGTGCCCCGCCGGGGTCGAGCCCCATCGAGATCAGCCCCGCCATCTCCGCGCACGCCAGGGAGTTGGGCGGCATGATCGGACCGGTCATGGCGTCGCGGAGCATCAGCTCGTAGCCTCGCTCGCGCATCAGGGAGCTGAGCCCGCCGGCGGTCGTGCCGAGCGTGGAGATCGTATGGATCGCCGTGCCGAGCATCAGCTTCGCCCGCAGGAACGCGGCACAGGTCCCCAGGCTCGGCCCGCTGTTCTCGTCGGCCTCCCACGCCGCGTGGAACATCATCAGCCGCGCCGCCTCGACCTGGGCGGCTATGTGGCCCATGGCGCTGCTGATGGTCGGGTGGTATCCCATCGGCTGGGCGAAGCCCTTGGCCGTCCGCGTCCCGAGCGCGTCCTGGAGCCACCGCGTCATGGCCTCGGCGACACCGAGGTAGCAGCCCGTGTACCCGCCCCAGGAGATAGGGGCCTGCGCCACGATCCAGTTGCCGAGGAAGTCGTCGAACTCGCACAGGACCAGGTCGTCGGGGACGAAGGCGCCGGAGATCCGGACCTGGTTGCTGCGGGTGGAGCGCATTCCCAGCGTGTCCCAGTTGTCGGTGACCGTGACCGCGTCGGTGTCGTCCTGGTGGGTCGGCATCAGGAAGCCGACCACATGGGTCGGGTCGTCCGACCACTGTGGGTGGGCGAACATGAAGGCGTAGTCGCTCTCCTCCCACAGCGAAGCGAACATCTTGGTGCCGCTGATCTCCAGCCCGCCGTCCACCCGACGGGCCGAGAGGGTCGGCACATAGGTGGCGGGCAGCAGGCTGGAAGCGGCCGGCTCGGACAGCGGCGCGCAGATCAGCGCGCCGTCGCCCACCACCAGGTCGGCGACGCGCTTCTTCGCGTCGTCCGGTACGGCGTCGAGAGTGGAGATGATCCGGGTCGCCACGTAGTGCATGTTGAAACCGAGGGCCGTCGACGCGTCGCCCTGGGCGAGCGCTTCGACGGTGGCGAGCCACTGGGTCGTACGGGCCCCGAGGCCGCCGAGTTCGCGCGGGAGCGCGACGCCGTAGAGGCCGGAGGCCCGCAGTCTGGCGAAGTTCTCGGTGGCGGTGGTTCGGTCGCGGTCGTGTTCCAGGGCGCGGGGGGTGAACTCGGCGGCGAGGCGAGCGCCCAGTTCGGCCAGTTCCCGGCTTTGTTCGTCGAGTCCGAAATGCATGATGTCCATCTCCCTGCTGGTCGGTCCGCCGGTGCCCTCGGGTCCATGCCGAGGGGGACGGGTCGGATCTGCACCGGCGTACCTGTCGGATTCACGTCGCAGGACGGTCAGGTCCGCGTCGGAGGACGGGGCAGTCCCACGTCGGAGGGTGGTCGGGTCCGGGTAAGGGGGGTGTCGGGTCCGAGTGGGGTGTGTGTCGGGTCCGGGTGGAGGGATGTGTCACGTCCACATCGGAGGGCGGGTGGTGTCGAGGCTGGTGTGCACGACCTTGGTCGCCGTGTATTCGAGCAGGGTCGCGGCGGCGCCCTCGCGGCCGAAGCCGCTGGCCTTGACGCCGCCCTGCGGTTGGCCGAGCGGTGTCGCGAACCAGGTGTTGATCCAGACCATCCCCGAATCGAGGCGGTCCGCGAGCCGGTACGCCCGGGCGAGATCGGCGCTCCACACCCCGTTGGCCAGTCCGAACGCGACGCTGTTGACCCGTTCGACGACCTCGTCCTCGGAGGTCCACGCCTCGACGGTGAGGACGGGACCGAAGAACTCCGCGCGCGACGCGCTCGTCGTGCCGCCGGGGGACGCGAGGACGGTGGGGCGGTAGTAGCTGCCTCCGGCCAGTTCGCCGGGCATCTCGGGCGGGTAACCGCCCGCCCGCAGCTCGGCTCCCTCGGATACGGCGGACTGGACGCGGGCGGCGACCGCGTCGCGGTGCCGGCCTGTCACCAGCGGCCCGAGCTGGGTGGCCGGGTCGAGGGCGTCGCCCACGGTGATGGCGTCGGCGCGTGCGGTGATCCGCTCCAGCAGTTCGTCGTAGCGGTCGCGGTGCACCATGAGCCGCGACGAGGCGAAGCACACCTCGCCGTTGGCGGCGAAGATACCGGTGAGCACATCCTCGGTCACGGTGTCGAGGTCGGCGTCCGGGCACACCACCATGGCTCCCTTGCCGCCCAGCTCCATGAGAGCCGGGACCAGCCGGGCGGAGACATCGCCGAGGATACGGCGCCCGGTCTCCGTACCCCCGGTGAAGCTCACCTTGGCGACCCCCCGGTGCGATACGAGTGCCTGTCCCACGTCATGGCCGAAGCCGGTGACGACATTGACGACGCCGGGCGGCAGCAGGTCCTGCACGAGCTGGATGAACCGGACCGTGCTGACCGAGGCCAGTTCGGAGGGCTTCACGACGACGGTGTTGCCCGCGGCCAGGGCGGGCGCCAGCTTGTGGGCCACCGAGATCAGCGGCGAGTTCCAGGGGACGATCGCGGCGACGACACCGACCGGGCGGGGGGTGGCGACGACCTGGGCGTTCGGCCCGCAGGGCACGGTCCGTCCGTGCAGGTCCCGGACGATGCCCGAGAAGAAGCGGAAGATCTCCGCGGCCGTCGGCACATCGATCAGACCGCCCTCGCGGATGGCCCGGCCGTTCTCGGTCGCGAGCAGCGCCGGCCAGCTCCGCGCGTCCTCGGTCAGCCGTTCGGCGATGGCCCACAGCAGGGCCTGCCGGGTGTCGAGCGAGGTGTCCCGCCAGGTGGTGAACGCCTTCGCGGCAGCGGCGACGGCGCGGTCCACGTCGTCGGGCGTACCGGCGGCGACATGTGCCCAGACGCGGCCGGTGCTGGGGTCGACGGCGGGGAACGTCCGGTCGGCCCCGACCTCCCGGCCGCCGATGAGCAGGGGCTGCGGTGCGGCCAGGGTGAGCCGCTCGGTGATGGGGGCGGTGGCGGCCATGTCAGAGGCCGAGGTGCTGGGAGTGGAAGGGGTTGTCGATGCGGATGCGCCAGGTGCCGTCGGCGCGGCGGACGAAGACGTTGCTGTCCACGGCGCCCATCTCCATCGGCTCGCCGTCCGGGCCGGTCCCGGTCAGGTGCCACTTGAGGGCGACCAGGGTGATGTCACCGGCTTCGACCCGGTGCAGCTCCTCCACCGTCAGGTGGGGCTTGGTGTCGATGAACTGCTGGAGCGCGCCGCGCAGGGCGGCCGGGCCGCGGACGGCCTCCGTACCCGGGGCGGTGTGGAAGACGGTGTCCTCGTCCCAGCAGGACACGGCGAGGTCGAGGTCTCCGGCGTTCATCGCCTCGACGAACAGCTCGTTCAGCTCGGTAACGCTGTTGTGCGAACCCATCGTGACTCCTGACGGTGTGTGGCTGGATTGCTCACACCGTAGGAGCGGCCGAAGGAGGGTCACATCCCCCGGAACGGGGTTCGGGGGGGGGGGGTGCCCCACCCGCCCCCCCAGGCCCCGGGGTGGGGCGAGGCCCCCCCCCGCGCGGGCCCGCGCGCGCGCCCCCCCGCCGCGCCCCCCCCCCCCCCCCCCCCCCCCCCCCC
>NZ_JBHYUG010000037.1:5573-15086 GCF_042749375.1 Streptomyces sp. NPDC059477
TGACTCCGGAGGGTGTGTGGTTCGTTTCGTCAGCGGGAGGGTGGGGCGGAGGGAGGCACACTGCCCGCGGAGCGGGGTGCGGCCCGTATCCCCCAGCCGGGGGATACGGCCCGTGGGAGGTGGGCCGACGCGCCGGACGGAGGGCCGGACGGGGGGCCGGACGGATCAGGGCGGGCGGTCTCGGAGGAAGTACGTCGCGCGGGCGCGGTGGACCCGGGTCAGCCGCTGCTCATGGCCGTGATCGTCTTGCTGACCCGCCGCCCCGCCAGCTCCAGCAGTCCGGCGTACTTGCGCACATCGGCCCGGAACACGGGTGCGGTCACCGACAGCGCGCCCATGGTCGTCCCCGTGGCGCCGACGAGCGGGACGGCGACGCTGAGATAGCCCACCCTGGTCTGCTCGTACTCGACGGCATGGCCGGTGTCCCGGGCCCGCGCCAGTTCCTTCAGCAGCAGGCCGGGCGTGGCGACGGTACGTGGGGTGATCCGTTCCAGCGGCGCGGCGACGACCTCGTCGACGAGGGAGTGCGGGCCGAACGCGAGCAGCACCTTGCCCGTCGCCGTGCAATGCAGCGGCAGCCGCCCGGCCACCCGCGACGGCTTGGAGACCTGTCCGTGGCCCGGGACCTTCTCCAGATACAGCACCTCGCGGCCGTCGAGCACGGCGAGATGGATGGTCTCGCTGGTCGACTGATGGAGATCCTCCATGTACGGCCGCGCGGCATCGCGGAGAATGCGCTGCCGGGGCACCCGCTGCCCGATCTCGAACAATCGCATCCCGAGCCGGTAGTCGGAGCCGTGGCGCTCCAGTACGCCCCACCGGAGCAGCTCCTGCGCCAGGCGGTGGACGGATGCCTTGGCCATGCCGGATCGGCGGGTGATCTCGGTGAGGCTGAGGTGTTCGTCGTCGTGACCGAACGATTCGAGGATGAGCTGCACCTTGCCGAGCACGCTCTTGGCGCCGGCGTCGCTCTTCGCGTCCGCGTCGGCGCTCTCCGCAGTACCCTCGATGATTCCCGACATTTCCGAAGGATCGGTCAGCGGACCGATTCCGGTCAAGGGATCGGTTCCGCTGACCGAACCGGTTCGCCTCTACGCGAAGGCCGTGGCGGGCACCGCGTTCGCGGGGATCCGGACGCCGTCTCAGCCGGCGGCCCGGTGCAGAAAGTCCAGGCTGATCGTGTTGTAGTGGGCGGCCTGCTCATGCTGCGGCCAGTGCCCGCAGTCATCGAGCAGTTCTATCCGGGAGTTCGGGATCGCCCGGTGCATGGCCGCCGCCTCGGGGACGTCGCCGAACGGGTTCTGCCGGCCCCAGACGACCAGAGTCGGCTGGGTGATCCGGGCGAGATCCTCGGGGCGCAGCAGATTGCGCAGGCGGCGCTCCATGTCCTGGAGCGAGAGCAGATTGTCGACGTTCGCGACGAAGTCGGGCTGGTGGTAGATGGCGTGACGGACCTCGACGAGTTCCTCGGTGGCGTCCCGGTCGTCGGCCATGAGGAGCCTGAGGCGCCCGCGTGTCAGGTCGATGTCGTCGCTCAGGACCGCCTGTCTGGTGCTGGCGCGGATCCGCGCCATGACCTCGGGGTCGGCGACGGTGCCGCCGGCGCACAGCAGTTGCAGGCTGATGACTCGTCCGGGGTGCTCGATGGCGGCCCTGGCGCCCACCCACCCGCCGAGGGACTCCCCGACGATGTGCGCGCGCTCGATCCCGGCCGCGTCGAGGTAGTCCAGCAGGTGGCCGACGTAGTCGCTGATCTCGTACGGTGCGGCGGGCTTGCCGGTGTGGCCGTGGCCGAGCATGTCGATGGCGTGCAGGTCGTACGCGGCGTGCGCGGCGATGTTGCGGGCGAAGGCTTCGAGGTGTCCGCTGGTGCCGTGCAGAAACACCACGGCCGGTGCGTCGGGGTCTCCGGCGCGCAGGGTGCGGGTCCTGATCCCGTTGGCGTCGACGTACTCCACGCGGTGGGTGATCGGGCCCAGTTCGGTCCAGATGCTCACGGGTACTGCTCCGATTCTTTCGGGGCGGGTGCTTGGCTCGGTGTCGGCGGGGCGGGCTACTCCTGTTGATGGCAGGGCTACTTCTGGTTGATGGCGGGACTACTTCTGGTTGATGCGGTGCACCTGGGTGTTGCTGCGTGCCCACCACCCGCGCAGCAGGACGGCCGACACCAGTAGTGCGATCAGGGCCTTCACCCGGTTCTCCTTCGTCGTGGTCATGAGCGGGCCCCCTGGCGTACGGGCCGGTGCGCGGGGGCCGGGTCGAGGGAGTCGAGGAAGCCCGCGGCGACGGAGTGGAAGGCGTACGGGCGCTCCTCCTGGAGGTGATGGGAGGCGTGGTCCATGACATGCAGATTCCCGTTCGGGACCATGCGGGCCAGCATCAGCGGATAGTCGGGCGTCAGGAACGCGTCGTGCATGCCCCACAGGAACAGGGTCGGTGCCTGGACGAGTGCGAGTTCCCGGTCGAGGTCCTGCCACTGACCGCGCGGCGCGTCGGAGCCCGCGGCGAGTTCACGCTCGCCGGGATCGAGGCTCTGCTCGTACCGCAGGTCGAGGGTCTCGGCGGGCAGCCGGTCGCCGTCGTACCACTCCAGTCGGGTGATGAGCCGGCGCATCTTCTCCCGGGTCGGGCCCTCGCCGCCGTAGTAGGCGTCCCGGGCGTTACGGCCCCGGCGGCCTCCCTCGGGCAGGGGTGCGAGCGGGCCGTGGAACACGGGCATGCTGCCGGTCACCACGAGTGCGCGGACCCGGTCGGGATGCTTGGCGGCGAGGTTGAGCGCGATCGTGCCGCCCCAGGAGTTGCAGACGAAGTCGGCGCGCTCCACACCCAGGGTGTCGAGGAGGGCGACCGTCTTCGCCGCGTGGTGGTCCCACATGGGGCCGCTGATCGGGGACTTCTCGGACTTGCCGTACTGGTGGATGTCGACGAGGAGGCAGCGCCGGTCGGCGGCGAACAGGGGGGCGACGGGCCCGAAGTCGCTCCAGGCCGTGCAGCCGGGACCGCCGCCGTGCAGGAACACGGTGTCGGGGCCGCTGCCGAGGTCGTGGTAGTGGTAGCGGATGCCTCCGCCGTCGGCGTACCGGCTTTCCGGGGGTGGTGGCATGTCGGTCCTTCTTTCGGTCGTGAGGGTGCTCGGGCTCTCGGCCGTACGGGCACTCGGCCGTACGGGCACTCGGCCGTACGGGCACTCGGCCGTACGGGCACTCGGCCGTACGGGTGGTCAGGCGGGCGGGTGGTCAGGCGGGCGGCGGGGTGGCAGTGGTCGAGAGCGTGATCCGGGCCAGGACCTCGCACAGGCGTCGCATGGCGCGTACGTCGACGGTGTTCATGCCGCGCGCGAAATCGGTCTCGAACCGCTTCGACGCCACCTTCGGCATTCCGACGCGGGCGGTGGGGATGCCCCGTGACCGCAGGATGTTCGCGTCGGTCGCGCCGCTGTTGTCGGGTACCGCCCGGTGCGGCGCTCCGGCCGTCCGTTCCCATGCCGCCACCGCGGTGCGCACGATCGGCGCGTCGGGCGGGGTGCTCGTGCCCGGGATCGCGAGGATGAGTTCGAGCCCCAGTTCCACGCCGAGTTCCGCTGACAGCCGGGCCGTGTACGCCGCGAGTTCGCGTTTGGCGGCCATCGGCGTGGTGCCCGGCGCGATCCGCAGGTCGAGCCGGATCCGGCAGGCCGCGGGCGTCACTGCGGGCATACGCTCCCAGCCGCCCGCGATCGATCCGATGACACCCTGCGGCGCGGCGGTGGCCGTCCGGTGCCGCTCGGGGTGGCCGGCGAGCCAGAGTTCGAGCCGGGTGACGACCTCGGCGGCGGTGACGACGGGGTTGCGGTAGGGCAGCCGGTGACGGCTGCCGGCGTAGGTGTGGATTCCGGGCACGGTGATCTCGAACCAGCACAGGCCCACCTCCTCATGGGCGATGAAGTCGCCGGGCTTGGCGATCACCGCGTGGTCGGTGTGCCAGCCCCGCTCCAGCAGGAAGGAACAGCCGACGCCGTGTCCGGTGTTGGCCCGCGCGGGGTGGCCGGGCGCTTCGATCGCGTTGGTCGGCATACCGCCCGCGCCGAAGGCGACCACGACGTCGCCGACCAGGGCGGGCCTGACCTCACCGAGCGCTTCGGCGAGCACCAGGACGCAGGCGGCATGCCCCTTGGGGTTGCTTGCGCCCAGCCCGGAGACGTAGGGGCCGTCGTCCTCGGCCCTGGGCAGCATGTCGGGGCGCAGCCGCTCGCCGATCCACGGCAGGTCGATGCCTTCGTCGCCGGTGGTGAGCGTGTCGATCGGGGCGTAGAGCATCAGGTCGTCTCCGCCGCCGTGACCGCGCAGTCTGCCGACGGCGTTGGCCTGGTGCGCGTCGAGGTGCTGGGCGGTGGCGGCGAATCCGGCGGCGGTCAGGCGGTCGGCGATGAGGTGCGCGAGGGGTGCCTCGCGGCCGGTTGGGCTGGGCGTCGCAGTGAGAGCGTGGGCCGCCTGGCGCAGGCGGTCCTCGGTGATGCGGGCGAGCAGTTGGGCCAGGACCGCCTCGGTCCGCGGGTCGGTGGGGCTCGCTGGCGGGGCGGTCGGGTCGGTGCGGCTCTCTGTCGGGGCGGCTGGGTCGGTGCGGCCCGCTGCCGAGACGGCCGGGTGGGCAGGGCCCGCTGCCGGGACGGCCGAGTCGGTGCGGCTCTCTGCCGAGACGGCCGGGTGGGCGCGGCCCACTGCCGGGACGGCCGGGTCGGTGTCTCTCGCCGCCGCCCCGGTCATGACGGCGCACCCCGTCCGCTGGCGGGGTCGATCAGGGCGACGCCCATGCCCGTGAGCCACTCGGGCATCGGCGCGTACGTCAGGCTCCGGCCCGGGGCGAATCCCAGCGCGGCGGCCATGGCCAGCCAGGTCCGCAGTTCCTGCCCGCCGTTGCCCGCGACTGCCTCGATCTGCTCGCTGGACAGGTCCAGATAGCGTTCGAGGCGGCCGTGCTCCAGCGCGGCGAGGAACTCCGTGTCGAACGCGGGGAAGATCACCGGCGGGGCGGCGGTGATGATCTCGCGTCGCCTCCCGTCGTAGCGCTCCCAGTCCTGGCGTCCGTTCAGCCAGGCCTCCACGAGGAACTCCTCGTCCTCGCCATGGGGATCACGCCAGTCGGACGGCCAGGGCAGTTGGTGCGAGAGGCCGCCCGAGGCGATCACCGCGACGCGCCGGTCCTCGGGCATGGCGTCGATGGCGGTCGCGATGTTGCGTCCCAGCGCCGCGCAGCGGCCCAGCCTCGGCAGCGGGGCGGCGAACACATTCACCACCAGGGGGACGACCGGTATGCCGAGGCCGCGCAGGACGTACTGGATGGCGTGACTCTGGCCGTGGTCGATCTGGAGGCGGGCGGAGAGCGCGACCTCGGTGCCCCGTTCGACAAGGTGCCCCGCGAGTGCCTGGGCGAATTCGGGGTCGGTGCGCTGCGGGCCCTTGGGCGTCCCGGACTCTCCGGAGGCGATGACCTCGCCCACCCCGAGGGTGAACGCCGGGATCAGATCGAGCCAGAAGCCCCGGAAGTGGTTCGACCCGATGATGATCGCGACATCGGGCCGGGCGGCGGCGACGGCTTCGCGGGCCTCGTCCAGCGCGTCACGGAACCGTTCCGCCCGGTCGGTGTGCACCACCTGGTCCCAGTGGGTGTTCATCAGGGTGGAGTGGGACGCTCCGACCCCGAGCACGATGTGTGCCATGTCCCTGTCCCTCGCTTTTCGGAAGGTGCTGCTTCCCCGAGCGGTGCTTCGCCGAGTGGTGCTGCTTCCCCGGCCGTGCAATTTCCCGGGCCGTTCTGTTTCCTGGGGTGCCGGTTCCCTGGGGTGCCCGTTCCCTGGAGTGCCCGTTCCTGGGCGGTGCCGTTCGGCACCGGCTCAGTCCGCAGGCGGCGGGCCGGGCGGATGGATACCGTCGCCGCGCAGTCGTTCGGCCCGTGCCTCGCAGGTGTCCTCGGCGAGCTTGCGCCACCTCAGCAGCGAGTCGTCGGGGCGGTAGAGACGTTCCGGCGGCGCGTCGGTCACCTCCACCATCCACCGGTCCTGACCCGAGAACTGGCCGTGGAAGAGCCACCGGACAAAGCCGAGGTACTTGGCGTAGAAGGGCAGCGTCCTGATGCCCCGGGTGAATTCGACCAGGGCGCCGACATACAGGTGGCTGTCCTGGTCGACGGGGACGTAGAACTCGTAGTGGATGAAGGTCGGGTAGACGATGCGCAGCACCCCGGGCATGCTCACCGAGGCGAATCCGGGGTAGTCCTGCGCGGCGATGACCGGGTTCACCTCGCGATGCCCGCCGGTGTTCCCGATGTTGGCGACCGCCTTCGGCGGCTTCAGCTTGAACCAGGCCTGGTTGCTCCATTTCCCGAGACCCGGGAAGTCGGCCTCCCAGTGCTGCTCGTCCTGTACGCGGTAGATCCATCGGCCGCGCTGGACGACGCGGGTCTCGTTCCAGACCGGCATCGGTTTGAACAGCCGCCACAGGGCCGTACGGTGCAGATACTTGGCGTGGCCCTCGTCGTAGCCGTTCTCGCAGGCGAAGCGCCAGTTGCCCGGACGGGGCTGGATGCGCGAGCCGACGATCGCGGCGTTGTCCACGAGTTCCTCGGGGAGTTGATCGTCGATCGGCGGGGCGTCCTCGCCGTCGCCGACGAAGACCCACACCATGCCGAGGCGCTCGGCGGTCGGGTAGGTCGGCTGGGTCACCTTCCCGCAGATAGGGGACGCCGGACCGTCGGTGATCGCGGCCTTCAGCTCGCCGCTGCGGAGGTCGAACGTCCAGCCGTGGTAGGGGCAGGAGATGGTGCCCGGGAATTGCTGACTGCCTTCGCTGAGGGGGACTCCCCGGTGCGGGCAGCGATCCCTCAGCGCGTAGACCGTGCCGCTGTCGCGGAGCAGCACGATCTTCTCGCCGAGGAGGGTGATCTGCCTCGGTCTGCCGGTGACCTGCGAGGAGTAGGTGACCGGGTACCAGTAGCCGCGGAATCCCGCGGCGGCGGCCTGATAGCGGGGCCAGCTCGACCAGTCCTGCCGGCCGGGCAGTCCGCCCGGCCGGGAGGGGCGACGGCGCGGGGCGGTGGCCTTCTGCCCGCTCGGTACGCTCATGACCGCTCCATTCGGATCATCGGCGGCTGCCGTGTGCAACCGGAACGTCCGGAAGTCCACCACCGGAACCGCCCGCTCCCAAGGCCGGCGTTCTGCTGACCGAACCGGCGTCCGTGATGCGCCGACCGTTCCGCTGAGCGGTCCCAAACGCGTGCCGGGCCAGTGCCGGCGCATCTAACGTCCACAGGGCAAGCCGCACGGGCTCCTGATCCGCACCACCGCCCCGGCCCCGATCCGCACCACCGCCCGGACTCCGGATCCGCGCCGCCACCCGGACTCCGGATCCGCGCCGCCACCCGGCCGAGGTCGTCCGACCACCGGACGGCGTCCATCCGAATCCCGCGCACGGTGACCCAGGTCCCCCCTTCACCGTGACCGGGTCCCGCGCGATCCCCGAATCCGTCAAACGCGTCCCCGCGCCGCAGGGCGAGCCCCTCGCACCGTGACCCAAGGAGGCCGGCATGTCCGCATCCCCCGTCCGCACCGACATCCTCATCGTCGGCGCGGGACCGACCGGGCTGTACGGTGCCTACTGCGCCGGGTTCCGTGGCCTCGGCACGGTCGTCGTCGACGCCCTGCCGCAGCCCGGCGGCCAGGTCGGCGCGCTGTACCCGCAGAAAGAGATCCGCGATGTCGCGGGCATCCCGGGTGTGCGCGGGCGGGACTTCGTCGCCGCGCTCCTCTCCCAGGCCGAGACCTACCGGCCGCGTTATCTGCTCGGCCGGCAGGCCGTCTCGCTGGCACGATCGGCGGCGGGCCGACCGCAGGTGACACTCGCCGACGGACAGGTCATCGACGCGGGCGCGGTCGTCCTCACCGCGGGCATCGGCACCTTCACCCCCCGGGCGCTGCCGGCCGGCGAGGAGTTCCTGGGCCGCGGTCTGAGTTACTTCGTCCCCGATCCCGCCGTGCACGCCGGTCATGACGTCCTCGTCGTCGGGGGCGGGGACAGCGCCGTGGACTGGGCGCTCGCCCTCGGGCCGATCGCCCGTTCGGTGACCCTGGTGCACCGCCGGGAGACCTTCCGCGCGCATGCGGCGAGCGTCAGCGCCGTCACCACGGGCGGGGCGCGGATCATCACCAACGCCGAGGTCGAGGCGCTGGCCGGCGACGGCGCCCTCCAGGAGGCCCGCGTCCGGGTACGCGGCGAGGACAGGCCGCGGGTACTGCGGGCCGACAGTGTCATCGCCGCGCTCGGCTTCGTCAGCAACCTCGGCCCGCTCGCCGCGTGGGGCCTGGAACTGCGGCGCCGCTCCGTCGTCGTCGACAGCCGTATGCGCACCAGCCTCGACCGGGTGTACGCGGCGGGGGACATCACCGAGTACGAGGGCAAGGTCCGGCTGATGTCCGTCGGCTTCGGCGAGGTCGCGACCGCGGTGAACAACGCGGCGGTCGTCCTCGATCCCGGGCTGTCCCTCTTTCCCGGCCACTCCACCGAAACCGTCTGACCACCGACCGATCGGAGATACCACCGTGTCCTATGTCATCGGCGCGAACTGCATCGACGTCACCGACCGTGCCTGCCTGGACGTCTGCCCGGTCGACTGCATCTACGTCGGCGACCGCAAGAGTTACATCAACGCCAACGAGTGCATCGACTGCGGGGCCTGCGAACCCGAGTGCCCGGTCGACGCGATCTTCATCGACCGCACGGCCCGCGCCGATGAGGCCAGGGCGGTGTTCGTCGCGGATTCGATCACCTTCTTCACCGAGCCACTGCCGGGCCGCGACACGCCCCTGGGAGACCCGGGCGGGGCGGGGGCGGTCGGCGAACTGGGCGTCGACACGGCGATGGTGAACTCCTATTGACTGCGGCGGACGGTTCCCAGGGGGTTTTCCGCTCACCGCAGTTCAGTGCCCGGTGGGCGTGACACGGGAGAGACCGGGGCCGCTTCGGCACTGGCCGCCCCCTGCCCACTACCCACTACCCACTACTAAACCTGCACGCCCCGCCGAGGTTGCGTCACAGGCGGCCTCCAGCAGCCACAACGAAACGTCGGGTGCACTTGTCGGTGGTGCCATGGGTGCTCCCACCGCCACGGAACCGCAGGGCACCACCGGCCAACGGAACCACAGGGGCACCACCAGCCATCCGTCGGTCGAGCATCACCGCGGAGATCGCCCGCACGTCGTACGGCGAACTACCTCTCCGCACTTCACTCCCCCGGGTGAGGAGGCTATGCGGCTCGTCATAGGACCTCCGGAAACCAATTGGATGGGGCAGGGGAGAGTGGGTTGCCCTCTTTCCCCTAGTGCCATCCACTTTGACCTTGGAAGGAAGTATGGATCCCTTTCGACCCCCGAGGGTGCCCCGGGGGGGGGGGGGGCCCCCCCCCCCCCCCCCGCCACCCCCCCCCCCCCCCCCCCCACACCCCACCACCCCACCACCCCCCCCCCCCCCCCCCCCCCCCCCACAG
>NZ_JBHYUG010000037.1:15096-65663 GCF_042749375.1 Streptomyces sp. NPDC059477
GTTTTACACTTATACATATTGTCAAATACATTTTTCTCTGTCATTTTTTAGTGGCGCCGTCGCCCCCGCGGGGGGGCCCCGGGGCCCCCCCCCCCCCCCCCACCACTGCGGGACTCGCCCTCCTCACGGGGCTACTCCACGTCGTCCTTCTGCCCGCCACGCCCGCAGCCGGGCAGGAAGTAGCTGATGGGAAGCTGCTGGACCACGAGCCCGCAGCCGCCTTCGACATCGCCAGCCGCAGCCCGAGAGGAACTCGCGTAGGGGAATGGCACGTTGAGGAGTTCCACAGGGACAACGACATCACCGTCTACCGCATTCGCTCTGACTCGAACCGCCGCAGTATCGCCATCGCCACCCGAAAGCGCGCCGCGTCTCACGATGATCTGCACGCAATTCAGGTGAAGGGCGACGTCGCCGGATAGTTCTTCCCTGCCTTCGGGATCAAGCTCGACGGGAATTGGTACTACTCCATCCACGCCTCCACCCAGGCGAACCGGTCGAACAACAACGCCGACGGGATCGTCGAGGACATCTCGGAGCTGCACAAACAGGATGGCTTCAAGGCCGGCTGGGCCATCATGGGGGACTTCAACCGGTTCCCCGACGACAAATCGCAGGCCTTCAACACTCAGCGCAACTACCTGAAGGGGGGCAAGAAGCGGAACTTCCCGGATGACCAGGGTGCTCTCACCAGCGTGATGGAGCTGGACGAAAACGAGCGCGTCGTCTTCTCGGGTGCGGCCACGCACAACGAGGACGCGGAGCTGGACTACCTGGTCGACGGGGGCGCGGCCAAAGGCTTCAAAGCCAAGCGGCTCAAGATCTCACTCGGCTCCGACCACTACCCGGTCCTTTTCGAAGCGGACGCGGACGAACCGAACACCGGCACAGCCGACGACGGAGAGGGGGCGTCGCGGGCGGCACGGTCCGTCGACGACAGCGTTTGCGCGCCAGAGCCCCGGCCGTTGGCAAGGCAACGTCAACGCCCAGACGGGCATCGAAGACAACAACGACCCCAACGGCGACTCCTGGGGCACTGACCGGGCGGCCGACGGCACGCAGGTCTACGAGAAGAACGCCGCCGGAAGCGACACCTGCCACCGCTCCGATACGGCGGAGATCAAGGGTGCCGACATCGGCGACGTACCGAGGGCACGGCGGATCAACCCCGCTTGTTCCGGCGCCGAGACGCAACACATCCTCAGCGAGAGCTTCAAGGGCGAGAAGCCGTAGATTCAACAACTCGCGGAAATTTCCGCGGACCATGCGATCGGTACGGTCGTGATCTCTATCGGGAGAAATGACCTACAGTTCTCCGAAATTTTCAAAAACTGCGCGATCAGCTTCATCAGCAACCAGAAATCCTGCCGCAAGAAAGCGGACGAAGACCTCAAGAAACGCCTGAGCACCGTCCGCGAGAACGTGGCCCGGACGCTGGACGCGATCCACGACACGGTGGGCAGGTCCGGGCAGGACCAGAGCACCTACATCCTGGTGGTGCAGGGCTATCCGGCGCCGCTGCGGGCACGAACTGTGCGCGAAGTCGGCGCAGCAGGCGACGTTCAGAAACTCCCTGGAGAAGCCGATCGCCGCCGAGGACGCGGAGTGGGTACGGTACTTCAGCGGTCTGACCGGCGGCGGACAGTGGGTGGAGGCCGTCCACCCCGAACGCCCACGGCCAGCAGGCCCTCAGCGCCTGCCTGGTCCGCATGGACAAGGTGCTCCAAGAGGCGGACGTGCGGTCCTTCCGGTGTGTCGGCGGTCCCGCGGCTCACCCGATGAGCCGATGTTCTCCAGTTCACCGATCGACGATGCGGCGTGGACCTCGGACGGCCACGACAGCAACAATCAGCGCTTCGCCGATCACTTCCTCTTCCAGGGGGACACATACGGGCTCTTCAATCCGGATGCGGAGCTGGACGGCTCGATCGGTGGCGCGCTGACAGTCCCGGTCACCTCCGTGACACCGGAGACATCGGTGACGACTGGTCCAGTCTTCGCGACACCGACTTCACCGGCGGAGTCGAATCGGCTTTCGAGCTAACGAAAGACGGCTCGCGGCAGCTCTCACCCTTCCGCGGCGCCCGGTACACACGTGTCGCGATCAAGGAGAACACCAAGGACGACAAGCGCGTCCAGGGTCCGGGGCCGATCCGCGACCTCTTCCCCCTGTTCTGGCGAACGGTGTTCGAGCACGGGGTCGACGCGCCCGTCGGCAATGGCGAAGAAGACCCCTACGCGCTGGTCTTCCGTAACGATCAGGAACATCGCGTCGATGCCGCCCTGCTTACGCATCCCGTACCACGGGAAAGTCCAGGCCAACCTGATCTCCGGTACCCAGGTCGTACGGATGAACCTAAACCTGATTGATCTGTCGAGAAGTACCTTCCTGAGCAACCCCATGGAACTCACCGACATGTGGCCGGGGCTGCGGGGCTCCGTCTTCGACTGGGGCAGAACCAAGCACGACCTGCTCATACAGGCCCTGCGGTACGGCCCCACTCCCCCACCCGACCCCGAGCCGGTGATTTCGGCCGATGCGCAACGGCCCATCTCCGCCGCCGCCCTCGGTGACCAGTCCAAGTGCCGCCCGGACGGTATGAAGGCGACGAAGAACGTCAGCACGCCATACTGCCTGATCTACGACGACCAGTGCCGCGAGGTGATGGGCGAACGGCATCCGCGACGGGTGGTGGGGTACTTCACCGGCTGGCGCACCGGCAAGAACGGGCAGCCCATGTATCTGCCGCGAAGTATCCCCTGGGGACAGGTGAGCCACGTCAACTACGCCTTTGCGCACGTCGACGGCAACAACCACATCTCCGTCGGCGATGTGAACGACCCGCACAACCCGGCCACCGGCATCACCTGGCCCCACGTCCCCGACGCCGAGATGGACACCAGCCTGCCGTACAAGGAGAACTTCAGCCCCCGGGTCCGAACCCAGATCTCCGTGGGAGGTTGGGCGGAGACCGGCGGCACCCTGAAGCCCGACGGCAGCAGAGAGAGGACTGGTTGCCTGTACCGCCTCACCACCAAGGAGGACGGCAGCGTCGATCAGCCCGCCATCAACACCTTCGCCGCCTCCGTCGTCACGTTCCTGCACACGTACGGTTTCAACGGTGCCGACATTGACTACGAGTACCCGACCTCCTCTTGGACGCGGGCAACACCGCGCTTATGAAGACCCTGCGCGAGAGGCTCGACACCGCGCCGCCGCGGACAACACCTACTACCAGCTCACCGCGGCGGCTTCCGCATCCGGCTATCTACTGTGCGGCCAGGAGGACTTCCGGGCGCTGCAATACCTGGACTTCGTCAACACCATGTCCTACGACTACCACGGCTCGTGGAACAACTACGTCGGCCCGCAGGCGCCGCTCTACGACGACGGCAAGGACGTCGAGCTGGCCGCCACCGGGATCTACGACAAGGCCAACCTGGGCGTGCCCGTACTACACGCGCGGCTGGAAGGACGTCCAGGGGGGTGAGGCAACGGGCTCTGGGACATCTCCCCGTTGCAGGACCAGTCCCGGTGCCCCGACGGGACCGGCCCCAACGGGGGCACGACGGCGTGCGGCTCCGGTGCTTCCGGCATCGACAACCTGTGGCACGACCAGACCTCCGCGGGCGACGAGCTGGCCTCCGGATCCAACCCGATGTGGCACGCCAAGAACCTGGAGCGGGGCGCCCTGACCAGCTACCTGCCCCGCTTCGGTCTGGACCCGAAGGACACCGAGCACCGGACCGACGGCTACACCCGTCACTGGAACGACACGCCTAAGGCGTCCTGGCTGTGGCACGAGGGCAAGAAGGTGTTCCTCTCCACGC
The DNA here is from genome assembly GCF_042749375.1 of Streptomyces sp. NPDC059477. Taxonomy (NCBI): domain Bacteria; kingdom Bacillati; phylum Actinomycetota; class Actinomycetes; order Kitasatosporales; family Streptomycetaceae; genus Streptomyces; species Streptomyces sp. NPDC059477. The sequence goes on from NZ_JBHYUG010000037.1 coordinate 18,928, forward strand.
AGGACACCCAGGACACTGCCGCCAAGGCCGACTACATCAAGAACAAAGGCGCGTGCGGCGCGATGATCTGGGAGCCGGCCGGGGACTACGAGTGCCCGGACGACAAGTCGGGGCAGTGCGTGCCCGGCTACACCCTGACCAAGCAACTCGACGATGCCCCGCACGATGCCGGGCCCTACGGCGCGACCCGTGCCGGAAAGACCAAACTGCCCAGCCAAGTCCTGGACGCATGCCAGGAGATCCCGCCCGGGCGCAGCATGGACATCCCCATCAAGTACTACCTGCCCACCACCGGTCCCGCGAACGTCACCGTCAACTCCGCCGCCGCGAAGGAAGCCGGCGACCCTGCTGGGCATGTCGAGGGTGACCGGCAGTTCCGCTGCCGGGCTGTCCGCGTCGGCGCCAGCAGCGTCGTGGTCGGGCATGAGATCGGCGACGGCCCGGCGGATCGCCTTCAGCCGCCTCGAAAGCAATGCGCGGCATCGCCACCCGCTACGACAAGACCGCCGAGTCCTACCAAGCGGCCGTCACCCTCGCAGCCCTGCTGATGTCGACGTGACATTTGAAGACACCACCTACTGCCCGGTGCGCATGGGCCGACAGTGGCGTACACACATCCCGTACGCACCCCCGAGCATAAGTGTCGCGGCCTTCGAATCCGGCCCCGGAGACATGAGATCGAACACCGCGCGCACCGTGATCCCTCAAGGCGGTTCCCGGCACACCGTCCCCGTGAACCGCGCCCATCGGCGGACGTGTAAACATTCGGGCAATCCCGCATTGGCTCAGAAATCAGGCAAGAGGCTGACTTCCCTCTATGCGGTCCTTGGTGGGCGCAGCAAAATTCCCGGTACCGGTTCCCCATCATCGTCGCGAAGTCCATCGATCCACGCACCGGCGCGACCCGGCGCCCGGGAGCGAGACCGCACCATCGTGGCCGCTCCCGCCGACGGGCCGCCCCCGCGTGACCGGAGGTGTCTCTTGACCACCAGCCGCGAGGTTTCCATCCCGGTCCTCGACAGCGACGGAGGTGACCGGCTGTACGAGCAGATCGAGGAACTCCGCGCGACCGGGCCCGCCGTGCGGGTCCGGCTGCCCCAGAACGTCATCGCTTGGTCCGTCACGCGCGGCGATGTCGTCAGGCGGCTGGTCACCCATCCCGATGTCACCAGGAACGCCCGTGGCGCCTGGCCCGGCTACCAGCCGGGCGCCGTCCACTGGCTCTCCCCCTGGCTCGACGTCCACTCCATGGCCACCTCCGAGGGGGCCGAGCACACCCGGTTACGGAGGCTGATCGGCCCCGCTTTCGCGCCGCGACGCATGGAGTCGCTGCGGCCCTCGATCGAGTCCATCGTCACCGACCTCCTGGACGACCTGGAGGCCCAGGAGGACGGCACGGCAGTGGATCTGCGGGCGCACTTCGCGCACGGTGTGCCGACCCGTGTGATCTGCGATCTCTTCGGCGTCCCCGAAGACCAGCGCCCGGCCATGCTCTCCGTCGCCGACGCGATCCTGGCCACCGATGTCCCCCAGGAGGAGTCGGAGCGGACCGCGAGCGGACTGATCACCGTCATGCACCGTCTCGTGGAGGCGAAGCGGCGGGAGCCCGGCGATGACATGACCAGTCTGCTGCTCACCGCCCATGAGGGGGACCGGCTCACCGAGACGGAGCTGATCTCCACTCTGCTCCTGATGATCGGCGCCGGGAGCCAGACCACGATCGCGCTGATCGGTAACGCCGTCCGGGCGCTTCTCACCCACCGTCAGCAGCTGAGCGCGACCCTGGCCGAGCCCGCCCGCTGGGCCGATGCCATCGAGGAGACCCTGCGGCTCCATCCGCCGGTCGTCCACCTTCCGCTGCGGTTCGCGATCCGTGACATCGATCTCGGCGAGGGCGTCACCATAGCGGCCGGGGAGGCCATCCTCATAGGGTTCGGTGCGCACGGCCGGGACCCCTCGTTCCATGACGCCGCACACGGCTTCAAGATCGACCGCGTCGACAGGGACCATCTGGCCTTCGGGTACGGCATCCACTACTGCCTCGGCGCCCCGCTCGCCCGGCTGGAGGCCGCCATCGCGCTGCCCGCCCTCTTCGACCGGTTCCCGGACATCGTGCTTGCGGACGAGGGGAACGCTCCGAACCCCCAGCCGTCGTTCATCGGCAACGACGTCCTCGCCCTGCCCGTTCTGCTGCGCCCGCCGGGCCGTCCGGCGAGGTGAGCCGACCGTACCAACGTCGACCAGCCCGCCATCGCCAGCAACCCACCGAAGCGGTTCGCCCTCGACCTAGCCCAGAGCATCCTGAAGAAGTGCCCCAAGAGCTCCAAGAACCGACGCCATGTCCCCCCTACCGCCCCACGTCCTGGACGCCCTCGAACGGCACATCCACCGCCTCGAACCCAACGCCATGAGCCTCACCACCATCACCAATGTCCGCGTCGGCCGGCTCCTCGACGACGACAACTGGTGAACCCAGACCTGGTGGCCCTCGGTCGACAACGCCCGCTGCTTCGACACCGACGGCGACCAGCAACCCGTACCCCGGTACCCGCCCCCGGATCCGGCACCGGGTCATCGCCCAAGCAAGCCCGGGACCCGGCCCAGACCCTCATCGCCCGGTGCTTGCGTGTCGCAGGGCTTCCGGTTGCGCGCGGCTGCGCGACTTGGCGTCATGGGCGTCGGCTGCTTCGGGCAATGGGCAGGAGCGGCACTTTCCAGTAGGGCTGAGCCAATTCGGGACGACGGCAACCGACGAACTGGGGAGGCCGAGGCTGCGTCAGGAGATCGGCCGACAGGGTCGGGAGAGCAGGAAGTCGGCCTGCCGTTCTGGACTCCTCGCACGAAGGCGACCCGTCGTGACGCCCGTGGCCAGACAGATACGGTGTGCCAACGCGAGCGACGCGGGCGGGACGCCCTGCCCGGCAGATCCCCGAAGCGGGATCCACCGGACAACGGGCGCCCGACACCGGACAGACCGCAGACCGCAGACCGCAGACCGCAGACGCTAGCGCGGATACTGGCTGAACACCTCGTGCAGTACGTCCATGTAGTCGCCGTGCCCGCTGTCGCTGGGCCAGTCCGTGGCGGACTCCGCGTTCGTTCCCTCGCCCCATTCGTTGTAGCTGACCAGCAGCTGGAAGGGGGCGCCGGACGTGGCGGCCTCGATGACGTCGCTGCGGAACCGGTCGAGGTCGCGGGGATCGACCGGCGCGGCGGCGTCGTTCTTGTAGAAGCCGGGCGAGAAGACCGCCGAGTAGCCCTTCTGAATGTCCAGGGACGATGCGTACTGGTGCCAGCCCTCCGGCTGGTTGGCGCAGTCCCGGTAGCCGCCGAAGACCTTCAGGACGACGTAGTAGCCCGCCGTCCTGTTCGCCTCGGTCCAGCGGTCGACCATGTCGCAGGCGTCGCCGGTCGTGGAGTACACGAAGATCACCGGCTTGCCGTCGATGTGCATCCACGTCGGCTGGTCGGAGTACGTGCGCAGGTATTCGAGGTCGCTGAGGATCTCTCCGGCGGTCGGGTTGGCGTAAGCCTCGCTCTCGTAGTACACGGTCCAGCTGAAGTCCAACTCGGCGCCCTCGGACATCAGCATCGGCATACGCACGTCCTCGCGGCGACCCTCACCCCACCACGAGGCGATGCCGGCCTGGAGCCCGGCGTACTGCATGTCCTTGATCTGGCGTTCGATGGTGGCGGGTTCGTCCTGGTTGTAGTCCGCCTCCGTGGTGTTGTACTGGCTGCCGCCGTCGGCGCCGGGGTCCTCGGTGTACCACGGGTAGTAGAAGGCGGCACGCACGGGCAGTTCGGTGTCGGGGCCGGTCACCGCCGCGGGGGCGGCATCGGTCTGCGGGGCGGCGGCGCCCCTCGTCTCCTCGGCGGCGGACCCGGACGGCGAGGAGGTCGTCGAAGGCGACGCCGAAGCCGATATGGAGGGTGACGTGGAGGAGGACGGGGACGCCGAGGCGGTGGCGGGCGCGGACAGCGCGGACGAGGCGCCGGGTGCGGCGGCCGTCGCCACCGGGTTGTCCGGTCCGACGACGGAGACCGCCGCGATCACGACACCGGCGACACAGGCGGCGGCCAGCGAGGTGAGCCCGGCGATCTTGCCGATGGAGGCCTTGGCGGCGTGGGCGGCGGGGGCTGAGCCGCCGCGCGGGGTGCGGGAGAGCTGCGTCACCGTGTCTCGAAAGGGGGTGGAGGGGTCGTAGGCGCCGGAGAGGTCCACGGTGTGATGGGTGCCGGGTGAGCCGTGGGCGGCGTCGGGGGTATTGGTGGCGTACGCGTCGGACAGGCCGAGACGGGTGGTCTCGTCGAACGGGCCGACGGAGTCCGCCGCGAGGGCCGTCGCGTCACCGCCGCTCGCGCCCGCGGCGGCCAGCAGCCCGCCCGCCGTCAGCGCGAGCAGCACGGGCGGTACGGGCATCAGAGCCAGGTCGGCCAGCAGCCGCTCGGCGGGCACGACCCCGGCGAACACGCCCTCGCACACGGCACACTCACGGATGTGTCGGGCGATGCGCTTGCGCCAGAGCTCGGCGGGGCGGCCGTCCCAGCCGGCCACCACCCGGTCCAGACCGGGACAGCGGGGCACGGTCTCCAGCGCGCGGATCACCGCCCGCGCGACTTCGAGTTGCGCCTTCATGCGCTGCACGCGCACGCCCGCCTGCGCCCTAGGAATCTCCAGAGCGGCGGCCAGTTCGGCCCGGCTCAGCTGGCCGGCCACCTCCATCCACCAGACAGCGAGCAGCTCACGGTCGCCCGCGTCCAGCCAGCGCGTCGCCTCCGCGGTCTCGCGCCGCTGGTCGGAGAGCTGGAGCACGGTCACGGTGAGGTCGGCAAAGTCCGAGCCGGGGTCGGCGAGTCGGGCCCGCTCCCGGAGCCAGGCATCCCCGCCGTCCTCGGGCTCGGCGCGCCGCAGCCGCCAGTACCGGCGGACCTGCCGCATCGCGATGGCGACCAGCCAGGAGCGGAACGCCTCCGGATCCCGCAACTGCCCTACGTCTCGGACCATCTCCAGCATGACGTCCTGCACGACATCGTCGGTGTCCGAGGGCGCGTTCAGGGCACGGCCCACGATGTTGTAGATCAGGGGCAGATACGCCGAGACCAGCGCGTCGAGCGCCCGCTGGTCGTCGGCCTGCGCGGCCCGCACGACGGCGGACTCCCGTGACGGGACCCCGAACGGCCCCGGCCGATGGCTTCCGGAGGAAGAGAAGTCACTCATGTAAGGAGGAGGGTCAGTGAGTACCGTCGGGATAACAGAAAATGCGAGGGGAAGACTACGGGGTTGAAGGTAGAAGGGCCAAGGTTGCCGTCGGCAGGGCCCCGTCCCGGCCGACGAATAGGGCATCGTCGCAGCCCAGGTGCTGGGCGGTTGCGCGGGCGCGCAGGGCACCGAACAGGCCGGTGTATTTCACCTCGGGCAAGTGACGTTCGCAGGTGACGGGGCACTGACCCAAGGCCGAGTAGTTTGCGTTTTCGCAGGTCACGCCAGCGGGTGTTGGGGTCCATGCGGTGGCGGCATAGAGGCCGGGGCCGAGTTTATGGATGAGGCCGGTCTCGGCCCGTCTGGAGAGCTGCCGATACCTGGTCTCCATGGTGATGTCTCCGAAGTCAGCAGCGATGTCGCGTGGGGCGCCAGAGGCGGGTGGGGTCTTCTTCGAGCAGGCCAAGGATCCGGTGACGGCAGCAGTCGGCGAGGGCGGCGTTCCGGTCGTCGCGGGAGATGGCGGGGAGCTGGGGGCGGGACTGCGGAGGTTCGATGACGCTGATGTCGAGACCGGTGATGGTACGGCTGGTGTCAGGCCTGCCGTCGTCATGGCGGGTGCTGTAACGGGACATCGGCGACTTGACCTCGCGGGTGCTGACGCACTGCCGTCGGGGCGGCAGGAGGCGGGGCAGGATCCAGTGCTCGATCAGCCCGACGCGACCGACATCGGCGGGGTCGGTGATGACGGCGGCGGCCCGGACGACCTGGTCGCGGGCGGTCTGGAGGGCGATGGTGAAACAGCAGCGGTCCGGATCGGTGCCGGGTAGCGACTGGGCGGCCTCGACCATCATGGTGCGTAGGGCCTGGTAGAGGGTGAGCAGGGCCCACCTCTCCTGTTCGATGCCGCCGGGTCGCCCCGAGCGCAGGACATGCCCGTTCATAGTCGTGTGGCGGAGAGAAGACGGTGCCGTCCGCCGCAGGTCACCGTGATGTTGGCGTCGAGCACACGTACCTTCTCGGCGGCGATCACCGACAGGTATGAGCCGTCGGCGAGACGTGTGAAAACAGGGGTACGCCCGGTCGCTGCGAAGTCGACCACAGGAACTGGGCGCGGATCGCGGTGACGGAGGCGAGGAAGTCGTTGCCGCCGAAGCCCTTGTCCCACAGGACGAGCACGTCTGGCCGCAGCAGATGCAGCAGGCACGAGGCATAGCTGGTCTCGCTTTCGAATAGCGCCCGTACCGGCGCACTTCCCAGTCGTCGGCGCAGATCACACAGACCCTTCGGCGTCAGGGAGGCCACCGGCACTTCGGCCAGCCCGGCCGTCAGCTTGTCCCCCACCAACCGGTAGCCGACTTGAGGGAAAGGACACATCGCGAGCAGGAAGTAGATCCCGACCTGCGAAGGAAGAGCACGCAGTCGTCTTTGCAACGAGCGGGTCTCCGCCAGGACCGCGCCGACCGGCTCGAACGGCACGACGGCTGTCAGCTCGCCCAGTTGCCCGGGCGCGAACCAGCTTGAAGCCACTGTGACCGTAGGGGTGATGGCCATCGTCGGGGCCGGCAGGACATGATGAAACGGCAACGAAGCTTCTCAAGTGCAAGCTGTCATGGACGACTGCCTGTACCAAGAAGCTCCGTTGTTCTGCGTCGGAAATCCTTCAACTGGCCTGCGTGACCCGCGAATACGCCAACTACCCGGCCTTGCGTCAAAGCCCCTGGGAAGCTACGCCGGATCCTGGACACGGGCTATGCGGCTGGTGTCAGGGTGGTTGATGTCGTTCCGAATGCCGCCTCGTAGGTGATCGGACTGCGTTGTCCGAGGCGGGAATGGCAGCGGAAGATGTTGGAGCGGCGGCTGCCTCGAACTCAGCCTCACGGCGACCTACCTGCCGGCCTGGGCCCGCGTCCCGCCGCTGGACGTCGAACTGGCCGCCACCGAGCAGAAGAAGCTCCGCCACCGGTTACCGCATGTCGCCGCACGCCTCCCCCGCGGCCGCGGACCGCGCTTGCGAATGTCGGCGACTTGGCCCTGGGGACACTAACCGACCACGGCCTTCCATCACCTCGCCGCGTTGCCCCGTCCCGCCGGCTGACCGGCGAACCCTGACCCACCACGACTGGAGAACCGTAGAGAACCCGACCACCGCGCCGGGACTCCGCCAGGTCCGGGCACCAAGGTCGGGCCAGCCACCCGGCGGTGGCCCTTCAGCGACGCCGCATCACCTCAACACGTCAACCGAAACCTCAACACCTCAACCGAAACGGCGAGGCCAACGCCCTCCGGCGGCACGTCCTCGCGCGAAGTTCCGTCACCCGGGGTTCTGATCCTGCTGGTGCTCGGGACATCGAATCAGGCCGAAGAAGAGGATGTCGCTGGACGTGGCCCATCGCTCCAGCAGATCGTCTCTGTCGTTCAGGCTCGCCGAGACGTGCTGCAGGCCGAAGAAGGCCGAAACCAGTGTGTAGGCGGCGAGGGACGGGTCGATCCTCTCCCGCAGTTCGCCGGCTTCGACCGCCTCTGTCAGATACTCGGTGAGGATCTTCATCCATCCCACGAACGGTGTGGGCAGTGTCCCCTTGGCCAGGGAATGCTCGGTCTGGAGTCGGACGCCTGCCTGGATGATCAGGTCGTCGCGGAGCGCACGGGCCGCGCGGTCGAGCACCTCGCGGACGCGTTCGATCAGGCGGCCGTTCTCTGCGCCGACCTCGGTGACGAGCATGCCCCAGCGGCGGTACTGCTCCTCGACGATCGCCCGCGCAAGTGTCTCCTTCGACCCGAAGTGGTGGTAGACGGCACCCTTCGTGAGGCCGGAGTGGTCGGCGACGTCCTGAATGGATGTGCCGTTGAAGCCGTGTGCCGAGAACACAGCTGCCGCGGAATACAGGACGTGCGCCTTGGTTCGCAGCGCACGGGGCTGCCGCGGTACGGGGCCAGTCTCAAGGGGTGGACCTGGCAGTGCGAAGGCGGCGGCGGCATCGGCGGGAGTTATCACGGTCTTGTCTCCAAGGTTGCTTGATGGCCTCTTTGAATAATACCTTCCCGAAGGTATGATCTCTACTCGGCTGGGCGTGGGATGCCTGTAGCTCTCCTGGCTCTCCGTCTGTGACTCGCGATGACTCTGCATGCCTCGGAAAGGGGCGAATGTGCACCGTGAACTGAGCAGTTCAGCAGAGCACCAAAGGCCGGAGCGGTACAGGCCATACGGACAGGGGGCCCTGAGCAAGAGCCACGACGCCTACCTGTCCAGGGAATTAGTGCACAAAGCGGTTGCGAGCGAGGTGCTCTTATCCAAGGCGTCGAGGGTCGGCGAGGACCGGTTTCACTTGACGGCTCGCCTGGCATCCGGCAACTCACTCTTCGCCTCCGCGACGTCAGGTACCGGTGACCTGCTGTTCTTCGCGGAGGCCGTACGCCAGGCGGGCAGCAGCGTCTCGCACCTGTTCTACGACGTTCCACTGGATCGAGTGTTCATACTCGACAGTATGAATCTTGAGATGTGCACCGAGGGACTTCCCTGCCCCGCGCGGAGCGACGGGGCGGTGGAGGTGGAGCTGCGCTGCTCCTTCCGGGATGCCGGCACCAACCGGCGGCGCTTCGCCAAGACGTATCGAACCGACCTGATCCAAGCAGGTCGACGCTGGGGCAGTGCCACTGTCGGCTTCACGACCATGAGTCGCGCGACCTTCGACCGTTTGCGCCAACGAAGCTCCCCCGCACCCGCCGCGGTCGCGGGTACATCGCGCAGTCGACTGCCCCCTTCACGCGTCGGGCGCCATGCGTCGCGTGACGTGCTGCTGGGCAACCCTCAAGGTGGTGCGGGCAATGAATGGGAGTTGCTCCTGGACCGGGAGCACCCGTTCTACTTCGACCACCCGATCGACCACATACCCGGCATGGCGTTGCTGGAGGCCATGCGCCAGGCGGTACAGGCACACGGCGGAGTCTTCGAGTGCTTGGTGCCGCGGAGTATGGACGTCGAGTTCGGTTCCTTCGCCGAGCTCGACCAAGCTGTGTCCCTGGAGGTCAGCCCCCTTCAGGATGCGCCCAGACGGCTGCGTGTGACGGCCCGTCAAGGAGAGCGGTTCGTCGCGTCCGCCGCGGTGCAGGTCACGGAAGAGGGCGTCGAGTCCGTACTGACACCGTGCGAGGCGGCGTGATGCCTCTCCAGTCACTCAAGCCGGCCTCATCGCAGGAGGTCATGACCGGGAGTGCGGCGGAATTGGCGCGCATGGACGCTGACTCCATGCGCGAGGGACGCCGGTTGACCGCCCGCGTCGCCGATGCGTTGAGTGCGGCCGGAGTCGCACGCCACTTCGTGCCCGCACGATGGGGCGGACGGGAGGCGGGATTCACGGAACTCACCGAGACTGTCATGGACATGGCACACGCATGCGCCTCGACAGCCTGGTGCGCGGCCCTGTACGCGGCACATTCCCGGCTCGCGGCCTTCATGCCGGAACAAGGGCAGCGGCAGATTTGGGGGGAGGGCCCGGACGTTCGCATCGCGGCGGCCGTCATGCCTCCACGGGGCAGAGCGGTACGTGTCCCCGGCGGCTGGGAGCTCACGGGGACGTGGTCCTACGCGAGTGGCGTCGACCACGCCCACTGGGTCCTGCTCGCTGCCCCCATCGGGCCGGAACGCGAGCCCCACGTCCTTGCCGTCCCGCGCTCCCAGCTGACCGTCCACCACACCTGGGACACCCTGGGAATGCGTGGCACCGGTAGCAACTCCGTGGAGGCCGACGCCCTGTTCGTCGCCGATGAGCTCACCTGCACGATGGCGGACCTGCACAGGGCCCCCGCCACAGCGGCAGCTTGCTATCGAGTGCCCGTGGCGCTGGTGGCAGGCCTGCAGTTCGCCGCCCCGATCGTCGGAGCGGCACAGGCGGCGGAGATGACCTTCCTCCGGTTCTGGTCGCACCGCGGGAGCCCGGACGGCGCCGCGGTGGCATTGCCGTCCGCGGTGCAGCAGACGGTGTCCGAGGCGTCGGCGGCCGTCAGCGCCGCGAGCCTGCTGCTGCGCGAGGCAGCCCGGAGAGCTGACGCCTGTGTGACCTCGCCTCTCCACATCGCCCGCAACCAGCAGCACCTGGCCTACGCGGCTCACTCCTGCGCGAGAGCGGTCGACCAGCTTTTCAGAGCCAGCGGTTCACGTGCCATGGCGAACGACGACCCGCTCCAGGCGATCTGGCGCGACGTCACCGCCGCGGCCAGTCACGTCACCCTAGACCCGGCCGCTGCGGCGGCCGCCTATGCCGCGGCCGTACTCGGCCCGGAAGGCGCGCGATGACCCGAACCGCCACCGCCGAGTCCGACCGGCCCGGGACGCTCCCCGCTGCCTTGCGAGGTGTCGCCCGCGTCGCGTTCTTCGACGTCGACGAGACCCTGATCCACGCCAAGAGCATGATCGACTTCGACGGCCACTGGTCCCGCACCGCCCCTCATCACCGCCCCGGCACCCCCCTGCCCGACCTGATCGCGCGGCTGCGTGCTGACGGAGCGGGACGTGAGGAGCAGAACCGGGCCTACTACCGGCGCTTCGCCGGCGTACCCCTGTCCGAACTCACGGCGGCCGGCGAGTCCTGGTACCGGGCTCTGCGCCGTACCGACTACCTGATCGCCCGCACGGCCGCGGCCCTGGAGCGCCACCGGGGCGCAGGCGAAGGAGTAGTGCTGCTCTCAGGTTCGCTGCACGCCTGCCTCGACCCGATGGCCCGCGAACTCGGCGCCCACCTCGTGCTCTGCACCGCGCAGCACGTGTCCCCGCAGGGCATCCTGACCGGCGAGATCGTCACGCCCATGATCGGTCAGGCCAAGTCCGACGCCGCCCACGCCTTGTTGCGGTCCTTGGGGCTGACCTGGCGGAACGCCACGGCGTACGGGGATCACGCCACCGATCTACCCCTGTTGCGCAGCGCCAGGGTTGCCTATGTCGTCGGCGACGATCCCGAACTCGCTGCGGCGGCGCAGGAGTTCGTCTGGCATCGACTGCCCCGTGAAGCATCATTGGCGCCCTGTACGGAGTAACTTCCGTTTTTCTGATCGCAGTTCATCAACTGACCGGCCGCCCTTCTTCGCCTGGAGCAGGGCGAGCGTGAAATCCGCACTCCATCAGAAGGTGACTGGTGCCTTTCCAGCCAGAGAAGATCACAGAGGTACAACTGGGCGCCGCTGGACCGATCGTCGGTCTGCAAGGGCTCGGCTGTATGGGAATCAGCTTCGCCTACGGGTCCACCGACCTGGGTGAGGCCCGGCTGGTCCTGGAGCATGCTCTGGCCCGGGGCGTCACCCTGTTCGACACCGCCGACATGTACGGTTCCGGCGACAACGAACGCTTCCTTGCTCCGTTCCTGCGCGCTCATCGGGACGACATCGTGCTGGCGACCAAATTCGGCATCAGCGCCGACCCCGCTGATCCCACCAGGCGCACGATTCGCAACGACCGCGCCTACCTGCGTTCCTGCGTCGAGGGCAGCCTGCGTCGCCTCGGCCTCGACCACATCGACCTCTACTACATGCACCGCAAGGATCCTGCCGCCCCGATCGAAGAGACCGTCGCCGCGATGGCCGAACTCGTCGACGAAGGCATGGTGTCCCACTTGGGCCTCAGCGAGGTCACCGGTGCGGAATTGCGGGCCGCCCACGCCGTGCATCCCATCGCCGCCGTGCAGTCCGAGTGGTCCCTCTTCAGCCGCGATGTGGAGGCCGGGGTCGTCCCGGCCGCCAGTGAACTGGGCGTCTCCTTCGTGCCCTACTCCCCGCTCGGGCGCGGCTTCCTGGCCGGCGGCTTCACCGACGCGTCCAAGGAACTCGCCAAGGACGACATGCGTCGCATCCTGCCTCGCTTCAACGGCGGCAACGCGACCAGCAACGCCGCTCTTCTCGATCCTCTGCGCACCGTCGCCCGCGCGCGTGGAATCACGCTCGCTCAGGTGGCCTTGGCCTGGGTCCACCTGCGCGCCGAGGCCCACGGCCTGGCCGTCGTGCCGATCCCGGGCACCCGCAGACGCAACCGTCTTGAGGAGAACCTCTCTGCCACACGCATACGCTTGACGCCCGAAGAGTGCGCCTTGCTGGAGCCCATCGCCGGTCAGGTGGCGGGTGTCCGCTATCCGGACATGAGCACCACGTCGGCCGGGCGCGAATGACTCACGAACGGTTCCAGCAATAGTTCACAGAGTATCGCGGCGCCATTTGCCGAGGTTCTGGCGCACGCGTCAGTTCTCTGATGTCTCAGTCCGTCATCCCAACACCCGAAGTGAGTGCTTCATGATCGCTGACGAGAAGTTCTTCGCCGACGTCTACGCCTGGGTGTTGCAGCGGCCCTCGACCTCCGCGGAGGAAATCCAGGAGGCGTTCGGCGCCTCGCCCCTCGGCGTCGAAGACGCGCTGCGTTTTCTGGCCGACCTCAAGCTCGTCACGTTCCTTGAGGAAGACCGGAGCCGATTTTTCGGCATCAGCACGAGCAAGGCGCACATGGAGCTGGTCGCCCCGATCGAACAGGAGATATCCGACAAGCACTACACATTGACCGGGATCCGAGGAAGGCTGAAACGTTTCGCTGATGTCTTTGACTCAGTACTGCGTTCCGGACTGCACAGCGAGACGTCCATCACCACCATGGACCCGGCCCAGATTCAGTGGCGGCTGGCCGACGCCGCGGCCCACTGCTCGACCGAGGCCTTCCTCATGCAGTCAGGCGAGGTCGGCGACGAGTGCCTGTTGCGCGTGGCGGAGCCCTTTCTCACCTCCCTGCTGCGACGAGGAATCGACGTACGCCTCATCGCGCCGCACACCGCACGCGCCCACGCACAGGTGCGCACGCTGCTCAGCGGAATCGCGGCGGCCGGGGCTCACGTCCGGACGTCGGAGGATCCACCGGACAGCCTGCTGATCTTCGACGGGAGCACGGCGTTCGCCTTCTCACCTGGAGGGATCGACTCGCCGCGGTCTCCCATGGACGCGCAGACCTCGGCCACCCAAGAGATGACCGTCGTCTTCGACGCCGCGGCCGTGGACATCCTGAGTCGGCTGTACGCCCACACCTGGGATTCCGGCATCGACTTCGACAGCGGCTCGGCAGGGTACGGCGAGGCGTTCGGCGCCGTGCAGAACGCCATTCTCGGGCTTCTGGCCACGGGTCTCAAGGACGAGGTCATCGCCCGCCGCCTCGGTATGTCCGAGCGGACGTTCCGCAGGCATGTCGCGGCGATCATGGACCGGCTCGGCGTACAGAGCCGCTTCCAGGCCGGTGTCTCCGCCGCTCGCACGGGCCTCGTGTCGGTGGATTGACGACGTGCCACAAGTGCCGTACCCGGGTGGGGCGCCCTGCGGCGCGCCACCCCGATCGTGCATCGGCAAGCGGCCTGCTCGCGACTGCGGCAGGGTTCCGAGGACCACCCAAAGAGTCGATAGTGCTCGAATGCGTGGGCAGGTATGGCGAGTATGCTCACGTCCGATCACCATCGGAGGTTGCTGTGGCCGGCGAAGAATTCACCTGGATGCCCAAGCCCGATCTCACCGGAGTCGAGATCGGTGTGGTGCTGCAGGCATTGGCCGACCCGGTCCGGTTGCAGATCGTCCGGCTGCTGGATGCCGGTGGCGAGGGCTCGTGCACCACGCTCGACCTGCCGGTGAAGCGCTCTACCGTCTCCCACCATCTGCGGATCCTGCGGGAGAGCGGTGTCGTCGCCACGCGGGTCGACGGAAACGCCCGCTACAGCCGACTGCGCCACGATGACCTGGAACAACGCTTCCCCGGTCTGCTCAAGGCCGTGCTGGAGGCTGCGCCCGTCGGCGTGTGACATCGCCGTACGAGGCGGGCGCAGCCGCGGGCCGATCCGGCTCCGGACGGGTCAGCTGTTGACCCGCTCGGCTCGAATGAGCCAGCTGCGGGGGACTCCGCGCCGGTCCCTGGGCTGCACCGCGTACGGCCAGCGATGCTCACCGGCGCCCGGATCGCCGGGCTGCTTGACCTCCAGACTCTGCCAGCCCCCGGCCGAGAGGAACTCCTCGGGTTCGTCGGTGCCGAACACCCACGGGGTGCCGTCCTCACGCAGGGCCCTGAGAAAGGTCTGGTTGAACGGGCTGCGCAGCATCTGCTTGTTCACCATGTCGGTGGCCAGCCGGCTGCCCGGCGCGGAGACCCGGCCCAGGGTGTGCAGGACGTGCTTCGCCTGCTCCTCGGTGAGGAAGAAGAACAATCCCTCCACAACCCACAGGGTAGGCGCGTCACTGGCGTGCCCCGCTTGCGCCAGCAGGGGCAGCCAGTCACCGGCCAGGTCGGCGGGGACCGGCCTGCGCTCGACGCGCGCCTGCGCCCCCAGCGTGTTCAGCCGCGCGGCCTTCTCCTCGATCAGCCCGGCGTGGTCCACCTCGTAGACGAACGTGCCCTCAGGCCAGGTCAGCCGGTGGGCGCGGGTGTCCATACCGGCCGCCACGAACACGACCTGGCGGATGTCGCCCTCGGCAAGGACGGCCTCGATGCTGTCGTCGAGGTACTTGGTCCGGATGGCGATGTACGGCAGCAGGCCGCCGCCGCCGTACTTGTCCAGCAGCTCGAAACCGCGCGGAGCAGCGAGCGGGCGGGCGAGGTCGTCGGTGAACATCGCTCCTTCCGTCCGCTCGGATTCGACCGCTCGCGCCGCCGCGGTCCATTGCGCGGTGTACGACACAGCTTCCATCTGTCATCTCCCTGCTGGGTGTGCGGTCTGAGGTGCGCCGACTACGCGAAGAAGGCCTTCTCGATCGCCGAAATGGTCTGGAAGTCCCGGATATCGATGGTTTCGAAATCGATCTCGACGTCCGCGGCCGCCTCGATCGTGTACACCAGCTCCACGAATGACAATGAGTCCACGAGACGGCTTGCGATCAGCTCCTCGTCCGGTCCGAGCGCATCCCGGTGTTTATTGCGTGCCAGAACCCAGTCGCGTATTTCCTCGATACCCCGCGATGCCATGGGTCTTCTCCTTATTGGTTCGTGTTGACGATCTTGCAGGGCCGCTGTCAGCCGATCTGCCGTGCCGTGCCGCGTACGGCGTCGAGGGCCTTGCCCAGATCACCGCCGTACTGCTCGTCCAGGACCGCGACCCAGCGTTCGAGGCCGAAGGCCGCGCAACTGGTGAAGGCCGTTTCATCGCTTCCGGGAAGGGTGATCCGGCAGCGCTCGCCGAAGAAGTTACGGTGCGTGTTGACCGACGCGATGGCGAGGTCTCCGTACTGGAACTCGTACTTGACCGGGGAGAGCTTCGCCAACAGAGCACGCGCCCCGGTGTTCTCGAAGAACGGGTCGGTGGCCGGGACCTTTTCGAGACCGAGGCCGAGGGCGTCCGAGAAGGCGGCGATCCGCTCCGCGAAGCGTTCCAGCGTCTGCTGGGTGTGGTCGAAGGCCCCGATGGCGACGGCTTCGCGCATCTGGAAGCTCATCAGCCGGCGCAGTCCGTCGTAGTGCGTCTCGTTGCGGAAGCACCGGTTGACGAGTGTCACCAGCACATCCGCGTCGAGCCGGCTGCCCTCGTGAAAGAGATACGCGCCGTAGCAGGCGGCGTGCGGCAGACCGTACCGCGCCCCCTGGAGCTGCCCCGACGCGAACCGGCTCGCGACCGGCCCGTCGCCCAGGTGCGCCACGTCGATGGGGCTCGCGGTGAGCGCCAGGTGCGGGAAGTTCTTGTAGACGTCGAATTTCTCCAGGTCGGACACCGGGTACAACGGCGGGGCGATGACCTCCCGCGCGCCGTCCGACACCGCCCAACCGGAGAAGACGCCGTCCAACTCCTTGAGCAGGGCGGTTTGTTCCGGTCCCAGGATGGCCACGCCGCCCAAGGACGCGGGAGCAGTCGTCGACGTCGTGGCGGGCGCGGTCACCGTCCGGCCCCCTCGACCTGCGAGATGATCCCGCTCTTCTCCAGGAACTTGCGCGTCTTGCGGAACACCTGGTGCTCCAGGTCGGCGCGTGCCGCGCCGGCCAGCAGCTCGCTGCGCACGCGCTGCGGGTTCTCGATCCCGGCATCCCGGTAGACCTGGGGGTTGTAGAGCGTCTCGAAGCTGTACGTCATGTAACGCCGCACGTAGGCGTCCAGGTCGCTCAGCTCCGTGGGGGTCGCCGTACGCTTGAGATCCTCGTAGAGGACACCCACCAGTTCACGACCGAAGGCGATGTGCCGCGACTCGTCCTGGTGATGGATCCGGTTGATGGAGCGGATCGTCTCGTGCAGACGCGCGTCGGCCCCCATCAGGGAGTTGAAGTGGTCCACCAGCTCCTCGAAGATCAGGATCCGCAGGAAGACGACGAGGCTCTCCGCCTGACTGTTGGCGAGGGAGGCCGCTCCGCCGGGCATCTGCTTGTAGATCTTCTTCCCATAGCGATTGCAGAACTCGGCGAAGAACCACATGTGTTCGTTCTCCTCACCCACGAAGTGGTGGAAGAACTCGGACGGCGTGCGGAACCCGGACGTGTGGATTCGCTTTACCACCTCGATGAGGAGTTCACGGATTCCGTGGACGTTCAGGCTGTAGAAGTTGACGCTTTCGTACTTGGATAGTGTATGCAACTGCTGCTCGGTCAGTCGCTCGGCTATCTCCGTCCCGTGCGTGGTGGTGAGTTCCGGGCTCATCCACCACATGTCTTCGGGCA
Source organism: Streptomyces sp. NPDC059477 (assembly GCF_042749375.1). Classification (NCBI taxonomy): domain Bacteria; kingdom Bacillati; phylum Actinomycetota; class Actinomycetes; order Kitasatosporales; family Streptomycetaceae; genus Streptomyces; species Streptomyces sp. NPDC059477. The sequence goes on from NZ_JBHYUG010000037.1 coordinate 35,769, forward strand.
GCTCGTCCGGCCACTCGAACATCTGGTACGGGTTGTAGTAGTCGTCGATCGCCTTCGCCGAGAGCCTTTCGAGGATTCCAACGAATCGCTCGTTAGTGTCGATGAGTTGGCTCACCATGTGAAATGTTCCTCCCCAGCTTGATGGCAGCACCACGCTATGGACAGGACCGGATTCGTTCAATGCCCGCCAGTGGCCTGTCCGGTAGTGGACAGGAAGTCGCCATACCTCTCGGCGACTCGATGGTCCTAGCTTGTAGTGACAGAGCGATGAATGTCGCGCCATTCTTGGGCCTGGAGCTTTGTGGGCGGGATTCCTCGGGAGCATCGTGCCCCGTGTGTGGATTCCGCGACCTAGGCGCGGGAGTGGGCCAGGGCGCCGGTGAGCCTTCCCTCAAGACCCTGCGCTGTTACGATGGCCATCGAAATAGTGGATACACTTCGGAACAGTCGATGACTGTCGTAGCGGCTAGGAGTGGTGATGACCGTGCTTCGCCTCAGGGGGATTCAGCGATGAGCCGGTACGCGGAGATCGCGTTCACAGAATCGGTACGCCGCGTCCAGAAGGAGCAGGGAAGCGCGCGAGCCACGGCACGGATGCTGGACGACGTACCCGAGCGGGATCAACTTGGGCCCCGCGAGGTGGAGTTCATCACGTCCAGTGACGGCTTCTACCTGGCGAGCGCGAGCGACAGCGGCTGGCCGTACATCCAGTACAGGGGCGGCCCGCCCGGATTCGTGCGGGCACAGGACGGAGGCACGCTGTCCTTCGCCGACGTACGGGGCAACAGGCAGTACATCAGCGTTGGCAACCTCATGCGCAACGACCGGGTGTCGCTGTTCTTCATGGACTACGCGAGCCGCAGCCGCCTGAAACTCTTCGGCCGGGCAACGGTCGGCGACCCGATCGAAGCCGACGGTGACGGCCCGCGCACGGAGGGAGTCGTGGAGCGAGTGATCACCGTCCAGGTCGAAGGCTTCAACTGGAACTGCCACCAGCACATCACGCCCCGCTTCACCGAGGCCGAGATCAGCCAGTACCTCAGTGCCACCCATGTTCGCTTGGCCGAACTGGAGGAAGAGAACCGGCGATTGCGCAGCCAACTGGCTCGCGAGAGCTGAGCGGCGCCGGGCGCCGTCGTTCGTCGCCGGCGTGCGCACCCGCGTTCGCGACGACACCTTGATGGTCCCCGGCTTCGACACCGCGGCGAGGAAGCCCGCGCCACGCGCCCGAAGGGCGGGACTCGCCGCCGCTCCTCTCCCGAGTCCGCCGACACCGACATCTCCGGGAGCGTCACACCCCGGGGAACAGGGCGCCGCGACCAGGGGCTCATGCCCGGCTGTGCCCGCGACGAGACGCCCCGCTGGGCGACGCGGGCCCGGCCGAGCCTTCGCGCCCGAGGAGTCCGCCGACCAGACGGAGCGAACGGTCCGATAGTTCCGGAATCTCGAACTGTATGGTAGCCTCATCGATATGCGACTGCTTCCCGAGCCGACACCCGAGGCGCTGACGCTCGCGTCGGTGCTCTACGCATTCGGGGATCCGGTGCGTTTGGAACTGGTGCGACGAGCCAGCTCCGAGCCCGGGGCGCCCTGCGCGGTCGAGGGACTGAACGTACCGAAATCGACGCTGACCAATCACTGGCGCATCCTGCGTGAGGCTGGGGTCGTCAGGATGGCGGCGGACGGCAGATACCGGCGGACCTGGCTGCGTGAGGACGATTTGAACGGCCGGTTCCCGGGCCTGCTCGACGCGGTCCTGCAGTTGAGTGATCACGAGCGGTCGTACAGCGCGATGCCGTGAACCATTCAACCGACTCCGGCCGGGCCTCTGCATCCCCCGGGAGGGCCGGTCGGCCCCTGTCCCCCTTCACAGGCCGACAGGGGCCGGTGGGCGGCGCATGAGCGCGCCGCGGTGTCATGAATAGAGCTGTATCAGGGAGCGCTTGAGCACCTTGCCGCCGGGTCCGATTGGCAGAGACTCCGCGAATTCGACACGGCGCGGGTACTTGTAACCGGCCAGCCGCTCTCGGCTCCACGCGATGATGTCGGTGGCCAGCGCCGGGTCATTCTCGACCTCCTGCCGCGTGACGACGACCGCGCAGATCTCCTCGCCCAGACGGCCGTCCGGGATTCCGATCACGGCGGTCTGCGCGACGGCGGGATGCCGTAGCAGCGTCTCCTCGACCTCGCGGGGATAGACGTTGTAACCACCGCGCAGAACGACGTCCTTCTTCCGGTCCACCAGCCGCAGCCATCCGTCCGCCTCAAGCACACCCAGATCGCCCGAGCGGAACCAGCCGTCCACGAGGACGGCAGCCGTCTCGCCGGGTAGGCCGAGATATCCGGCCATCACGTTGTGCCCCCGGATCACGATCTCGCCTACGGAGCCCGGGGGGAGCAGCTCGACGCGGCCCTCCAGACAGGCACGGGCGATGCCGACCTCGACCCCGGCGATCGGCGTCCCGACCGTGCCGGGGCGGGTGACGGCCCCCGGCCGGTTGTAGGCGACACAGGGAGAGGTCTCGGTCAGCCCGTACCCTTCGTACACCTCGCAGCCGAAGGTCTCCTCGATCTGTCGCAGGACCGGCACCGCCAGCGCTGAACCGCCGCTGTACGCCCGGCGCAGCCGCGGTACCGGCGCACCGTTCGCCACCTCCTCCAGCAGGGCGTGGTACATCGTCGGTACGCCCATGAACACCGTGCGGCCGTACCGGCGCATCAGATCGAGCGCAGCGGCCGCGTCGAACCTGGGCATCAGCACCACGGTCGCACCCGCGTGGAAGGCCACTCCCATGACGCAGGTCTGGCCGAAGGTGTGGGACAGCGGGAGGCTGCACAGCAGCACGTCATCAGGCCGCACGTCGAAGGGCGAAACGGCCGTCACCTCGATGTTGGTGACGATGTTGTGGTGGGTGAGCAAGGCCCCCTTGGGGCGGCCGGTGGTGCCCGAGGTGTACAGGATCGCGGCGATGTCGTCGGGGGATCCGGGGAAGCATCCCTCGACAGGAGCGGCCGGCTCGGGTGGATCCAGCCGTACCCCGTCAGGATGCTCACCCCCGACGGTGAACAGTCCGACCCCGGCTGCGGCCGCCGCCTTCGCTCCCTCGTCCGTGGTCGGCCCGGCGCAGATCAGAGCGCGCGCGCAACTGTCGCGAAGGACGAACTCGACCTCTCCGGCGCGCAGTTGCGTGTTCAACGGGACCACGGTGGCCCCCAGCGCGAGCGTGCCGTAATAAATGACGGGAAAGTCCGGAGTGTTGGGCAGCAGCAGTGCCACCCGGTCGCCCGGCCGAATCCCGTGCCGACGTAGCTCGGCGGCGCAGGACCGGGCCCGCTCCCACAGCGACCGGTAGGTGATGGAAGTGGATTCGAAGACCACCGCCACCTCGTCCGGCCGCCGTGCCGCCGTGTCGGCGAGAACGGCGGCCAGCGGCCGGGTCATACCGTCCTCTTGACGGTCGAGGACGCCTCTTTCCGCTCGGAGGCCGTCGGAATGCCCAGAGTGAGCCAGATCCCCGCGAGGGCCTGCGCGAACTTCTCCACATCCGCCGTGGTGTGGGTCGCCGACGGTGCGACCCGCAGCAGTTCCTCACCGGTACGCACGCTGGGGGCGTTGATGGCCTGCACGTAGATGCGGTGCTGGTCGAGCAGTTGCGCCGAGGCCTGCTTGCACAGGGCATCGTCGCCGACCAGCGCCGAGATGATATGGGAATCGGAGGACTTGAACGGAATGTCGGCCTCGTCGAGAAGTCGGTGCAGCAACTGGGCGTTCTCGGCGAGCCGTTGCCGTTCCACCTCGGACACCCGCAGGTGGCGCACCGCGGAGAGAGCACCCGCCGTGGTGGCCGGCGGCAGCGAAGTGGTGAAGACGAATGCCCGGGAGACGCTCCTGATGTGGTTGATGACATCGCGCGGACCGGCGACGTAACCGCCCACCGTGCCAAGTCCCTTGGCGAGCGTGCCCATGATGATGTCGAACCGGTCGGCGATGCCCTCGCGTGCCGCGATGCCCGCGCCCTGGGGCCCGTACATGCCGATCGCGTGTACCTCGTCGAGGAACGTGGTCGCACCGAAGCGCTCCGCCAGGTCGGCGATCTCGGCGAGCGGGGCGACATCGCCCGACATCGAGTAGAGCGATTCGAGGACGATCAGTTTCGGCAGGTCGGGGTCGGTCTCGGCGAGCAGCCGCGCCAGGTGCTCAACGTCGTTGTGCCGGAATATTCGCTTGGCGGCACCGCTGTGCCGCAGCCCGTCGATGATCGAGGCGTGGTTCAGTTCGTCGGAGAACACGACGGTGTCGGCCGGGGTTCCCGCGAGCACCGTCAGGGCACCGTCGTTGGCGGTGTATCCGGAGGCGAACAACAGTGCCAGGTCCTTGCCGTGCCAGTCCGCCAACTCACTCTCCAACTCGACGTGCCGGTGGTTCGTGCCACCGATGTTGCGTGAACCTCCCGCCCCCGCGCCGAACTTGGCCACCGCGTCGTGCACGGCCGCCAGCACGAGCGGGTGCTGGCCCATGCCGAGGTAGTCGTTGCTGCACCACACGCTCACCTCGGTGTCGCCGCCGGGGACACGCGCTATGGCACTCGGGAAGTGTCCCGCCCGCCTGCCGATCTCAAGGAACTCGCGAGCGGGCGGCTGTGCCGATGCCGATTCGGTCGTGAAGTAGTCCAGGTGTGTGGGCATGGCTCTCCAATTCGCGGGTGGCTATCGAGTGCGGGTTCTGGTTCTTGTCAGGAACCGTGCGGCGTGTGCTGAAGCCGCAGACGTGGTTTGTCGGGCTTTCCAGCGGCGTTCAGGGGTACCTCGTCGAGGATGAGCACCTGATCCGGGACGTGCGTCGGCGTGAGGATGTCGCCGAGGTGTCCGCGCACCTCGTCGATGCTCACGGAGGCGCCGGGGCGCAGGGTGATCGACGCGTGCAGGTGTTCCAGTCCGTCCTTGCCCAGAAGGCCGTACACGACCGCCTGGGTGATGCCCGGAAGCGTCAGCATCGCGCGTTCGACCACCGTGGGGTACACCTTGACCCCGTCGATCTTGACCATGTCGGCCATCCGGTCGAGGAGATGCAGATAGCCGCGTTCATCGCGATATCCGATGTCGCCGGTGTGGTACCAGCCGTCGCGCAGTACCCGCGACGTGAGCACTTCATCGAGGTAGCCGTCCATGACGTGCGGGGACCGGACCCGCACCTCTCCGACCTCCCCGTCGCCGAGTGCGGAGCCGGACTCAAGGTCACAGATGCCGATCTCGACCCCGGGATACGGGCGACCCACCGTCGCCACCGACGCGTCGTCCGTGTGATCCTTCGGGGCGAGGAAACTGATCCTGGCGGTCTCGGAGGTGCCGTACTGCTGGAAGAGGATCGGCCCGAACATCTGCACGGCCTCGGCGATTCGGGCGGGCGCGGCCGGGCTGCCGGCGTAGTCGAGGCGACACAGGCTGGTCAGCCCGGCCGCCTCCGCATCGCGCAACCCCCGTTCCTCCAACCGGTCGAGCAGCAGGTACAGGTGACTCGTGGCCATGAACGACCGGGTCACCGCATGCTCGTTCACCGCCTGGATCCAGGCGTCCGGACCGAACTCCTCCAGGAGCACGAGGCTGCCCCCGTCGATCAGAGCGGCGTCGGCGAGTTGCGCGACCGTCTGGCTCAGCGGGGTCCCGACCAGCGCCGTGATCCGCTCGGCCTCCCGGCCCTGCGCGATCGTGCCGTACACCACGCTGTCCCAGGACCGGCGTGACTTCCTGATCCCTTTGGGCCGTCCGGTACTGCCGCTGGTGAACGCGATGGCCGCCAGATCCCGCGGTGACCACGGCACGGGCACGGCGGGCCCCGGGGCGCCTCCGGGCACGACCTTCCGCGCACCGTGCATGCCCGGGCCGATCAGCGGGATGCGGGCCCGTCGTGCGAGCTCGACCGCGCGGTCGGTGGTTTCCACGTCGGCGTACAGCACCGCTGCCCCGGTGCTGCGCAGGATGTCCAACTGGTCGTCGACGGACAGCATCGCGGCACTCGATCCCGGGTTCGTCGACCGCAGATGTCCGACCGCCGCCCTCAGCAGATGGGCCGCGTGCCGTACCGCGAGGATCTCCGGGCTGTTCGGCGCGGCCAGTACGCCGACCACCGTGCCGTGCCCCACTTCGCAGTCGAGCAGGGTTCGGTGGATCCCGGTCACCGAGCGCAGATGGGCGCCCCCGGTGATCCGGGAACCGCGAAAGTGCAGCACCGGCTTGTCCGGTTCCTTCGCGAGGGTGGACAGCAGTTCGGCGACGTAGCCGCCTGCCGCTGCCCACCATTCCCCGCTGTCGTTCGCCATGCTGTTCTCTCCCTCTGACCGTGATCTCTCGTGGGCGGACTCATGGCTGCCTCGTGGCCTCAGTGCCTTGCTCCCGCACGCCTCCCGGCGCGGGCCGGACCGGGGCGAAGGACGCCTTCTCGATGGCGGCCGGGATCCGGAAGTCCTGGATGCCGATCGGGTCGCAATCGATCTCCACATCGGCGGTGCTCCCGATCGCGTGGACCAGTTCCCCGCCTGTCGGCGAGTCGACCGGCCGGGTCCGGATCGGGTTCTCCTTGGCATCGATGGTGCCGACCCGGATGCCGCCGCAGGATCCAGTCGCGGACGTCGTCAATGCTGCGGGTTGCCGTGTGCACTCCTCTCGTCCTGGACACAGGCCGTGAAGGCCACCGCCATGGCGAAAGGGGTGTCGTGGGTGATGCTCACCGCTATGTGCTCGATGCGGGCGGTCCTGGCCAGTTCGCGGGCCCGGCCGGCCAGCCGGACCACCGGCCAGCCACCGTCGGCGGTGAGGATCTCGATGCCCCGCCACGGCACGGTCTGGCCGGGCGCGTGGAACAGCTTGAACACCGCTTCTTTGGCGGCCAATCGGCCCGCTATGCCCGTGATATCCGGTCCGTTGTCGCCGTGCGAGAGCCGGATCTCTTCGTCGGAGAGCAGCTTGGCCAGCAGCGGTTCGTCGCGCACAAGGTCCCGCACGCGGTCGAAGGGGACCATATCGATGCCGACCCGTCCGGCCACGGTCACCGGAGCCGCTCGGTGGCGTCCACCGCGCCGAAAGAGGTGGCGTGCGACAGGCCGGGCCGCGGGCAATTCACATGTTTGTCGGATTTCTCAGTTCCTACGGCCGTGCCGCCTTCGTGTCTGCCGCCGAATACTAGCGCCTGCACCCTTTCCTGTATCACCGAATCCTCGTCTCGGATAGGTGTCTTACATTCTGACCCCGAAAACGCTAGACAATGGAGCAGCATTCCGCAATAACCGGAAGAGGGTGGCCGGTTGTGGTCACCGTCCGGTTCGCCAGGACGGGCGCGAGGTGCCCCTCCTCAGCTGGTGCCAGCCAGGGCGCTGGTGGAGCGGATGTGGCCGTATACGTGTGGTGGCCGCATGAGGCCAGCCGCTTCTGGCAATTGCGATGGCCAACGTGCCCTCTTTACCTTCTGATGGACGAGCCGGCGCCAAGTGACCGTATCCGGAGAGGATCCAGTAGTGACCCCAGGCAAGAATGCGACGAATCCGGTTCTGGCGACCACGACTGCGGGGGTTGTCGCAGGGAATGCCAGTGATGGCGTCATATCGTTCAAAGGGATTCCGTTCGCGGCGTCGCCTTACGGCGAGAACCGATTCAAGCTGCCACAGCCCCCGCAGCCATGGGACGGGGTACGGGAGGCGTTCGAGTTCGGCGGGGCCGCACCGCAGCCCCCGAGCTACTCGCTCGTGGACGCCACGCCCCTGTACCCGTGGGACACCGACTGCCTGAGTCTCAACGTCTACACCCCGGATCTCGGCAAGGCCGCCCGACTGCCGGTCATGGTCTGGGTCCACGCCGGCGGTTACATCTCCGGCAGCGCCGCCACCCCCCGTGCGGACGGTTCGATCTTCGCGCGCGAGGGTGTCGTCGTGGTCGCGATGAACTACCGACTCGGCGTGGATGGATTCCTGTCCGTGCCGGGAGGCACCCCGAATGCGGGGATGCACGATGTCGCCGCCGCTCTGCGCTGGGTTCGTGACAACATCGAGGCCTTCGGCGGAGATCCGGAGGCCGTCACCGCCTTCGGCAACTCCTCAGGCAGCAGCATCATCGCGGCGATCGCCCGCACGGTCACCGATGAAGGACTCATGCGTCGGGCCGTGCTGCAGAGCCCCTGCCCGACGCTGGTCGCAACGGCCGAGGAGGGGCGCGCCCTCGCCGAACACGTTCTGGCCGATCTGAAGGTGGGGTCCGACGTCCGCGACGTCCCGCTCAAGGAGCTGCTGGGCCGCCGTCAGCGCGGCCTCGATGTCCGCTTCCGCGACGCCGATCTCTGGAACCCGTACACGTATTGGTACAGCCCCTACATTCCGGTCGTGGACGACACCCTGTTCACCGATCCCGCACTGGGCAACCTCTTTCCGCCCTCCGTCGACCTGCTCATCGGTACCAACCGCCAGGAGTCCCACTACTTCTTGATGCGCGACGGAAAGTTCCACTCCGCACAGGAGAAGGACCTCGTCGACGCTCAGAACGCCTACGGTGTGCCCGACGAGTGCCGTATCGCCGCCAAGTCCCTGTACGGACACCTGCCGCCCGGGGAGCAGCTCGCCGAAACGGTCACCAACTGGATCTGGCGTGGTCCCGCCGTCGAACTCACCAGGCTGCACACCAAGGCCGGCGGAAACTCCTACGCATATGAATTCACGTGGGACAAGTCCCCCGCTTTTGCCGGTCGATACGGCGCGGCTCATTTCCTTGAGGTCCCCTTCCTCTTCGACCAGCTCGACGACCCCGCCTTCGCACCCCAGGTCGGCCCCGACGCACCTGCCGAGCTGGGCGCCGCTATGCGGAGCAGCTGGATCCAATTCGCCAAGACAGGCGACCCGGGCTGGGCCGGCTACGACGAGGAGAGCCGTTCGGTCATGCTGTTCGACTCCTCCTGCCGAGTCGAGTCAGATCCCCGAGAGCTCCACCGTGCCGCCTGGGACGCCCAATTCGCGGGCACCGCATCGTAGAAGCGCCTCCCTCCATGGGCGTCAAGCCGACACCGAATTCCGACATCACCTCTGGAGGTATGCCGATGCATAGCCTCATCATCGACAACTACGACTCGTACACCTTCAACCTCTTTCAGCTGATCGCCGAGGTGAACGGGTGTGATCCGACCGTCCTGAAGAACGACGATCCGGCGCTGACGACGATCGACCTGGCAGGATTCGACAACATCGTGATCTCGCCCGGGCCGGGGAATCCGGGGACCTCGCGCGATATGGGATACGTCCAGGTCGTCCTCGCCAGGGCGGAAGTCCCTGTGCTCGGCGTCTGCCTCGGACATCAGGCGATCGCCCATGCCGCCGGAGTGGCGGTCGGCCCCGCTCCCCAGCCGCGGCATGGTCACCTCACCCAGGTCCGGCACTCGGGCGACGACCTGTTCCGCGGCATCCCGCAGGACTTCACGGCCGTTCGCTATCACTCGCTGTGCGTCGACGAGCCGCTGCCCGAAGTACTTGAGGCCACGGCATGGGCCGAGGACGGTGTCGTCATGGCCATCCGGCACCGCACCCGCCCCCAGTGGGGAGTGCAGTTCCATCCCGAGTCCATCGCATCGGAATACGGCCGTGAGATCTTCGCCAACTTCAGGAAACTCACCGCCGACAGCACCGGGCGGACGGGCGGCGACGTCTATCAGCTCCTTGAAGCCACCATCCCGAGCGCCGTGGACACCGAGGCGGCGTACACGGAGTTGTTCGGCCACTCGGCGTACGCCTTCTGGCTCGACAGCAGCCGGGTCGAACCGGGGCTGTCCCGGTTCTCCTTCCTCGGTGACGCGGCGGGACCGCTGAGCGAGGTGCTGACCTATCAACTCGCCGATCAGGCCGTGCGGGTGCGAGACGCGACGGGAGTGCACACGGAGAGTGGCACCGTCTTCGACGTCCTGGGCCGTCGTCTTTCCGAGCGTCGCTTGCCCGACCCCGGGCTGCCATTCGACTTCACGACCGGCTATGTCGGCTATTTCGGCTACGAGTTGAAGGGCGACCTTGGCTCCGACAACCGGCACAAGGCCGAAACACCCGATGCGGCATGGATCTTCGCCGACCGGCTGATTGCCGTCGACCACGAACAGGACCTCACCTACGTGGTCGCGCTGCACCGCGGCGACCCGGAGAGCAACAAGTCCGCGCAGGAGTGGATCGATGCCACCACCGCCACCCTGGTCGCCGCGCTCCCCGAGCCGCCCGGCGCCGCGCAGCGCAGTGACGACGGTGGCGTCGTGGCCGACGACACCGCCGACCCGCGCCCGTTGCTGGTGCGGGACGCGGAGGGCTACGTCGATGACATCGAAGCGAGCCAGCGCGAGCTCATCGCCGGTGAGAGCTACGAGATATGCCTGACGAACAAGGTCAGGATCCCGTTCGACGGCGACGATCTGGAGTACTACCGCAGGCTGCGCGCGTCCAACCCGGCACCCTACGCGGCACTGCTGCGGCTCGGTGAGGTCACGGTCTTCAGCTCGTCCCCCGAGCGGTTCCTCAAGATCGGCGCCGATCGCGTGGTGGAGACGAAGCCCATCAAGGGGACGGCGCCCCGCAGCACCGATCCGCACCGTGACGCGGCACTGGCGGCGGAGCTCGCGGGGAGCAACAAGACACGGGCCGAGAACCTCATGATCGTCGATCTGCTCCGCAACGACCTGGGCCGCGTCTGTGACATCGGAAGCGTCGTGGTCCCGAGCTTCATGGCGGTGGAGTCCTACGCCACGGTCCATCAACTGGTCTCCACGGTCAGGGGAGTTCTGCGCCGGGAAGTGAGCGTGGTGGACTGCGTACGTCACTGCTTCCCCGGCGGATCGATGACCGGTGCGCCGAAGTTGCGCACGATGGAGATCATCGACGGGCTTGAGACAGAGGCCCGTGGGATCTATTCGGGAGCGCTCGGGTACCTCGGGCTGACCGGCACGGCCGATCTCAACATCGTGATCCGCACGGCCGTCCGTCACCGTGACGAGCTGACCATCGGCGCCGGCGGCGCCATCGTCCTCGACTCCGGCCCTGAGGACGAACTCGACGAGATGCTGCTCAAGGCCAAGGCGCCCCTGAGGGCGCTGCCGTCGCGTGCCGGCCTGTGACCGTCGCGAGCCGACGCTGGCGCTGGTGCGAGTCCGACCGCACACTCATAGCGGTGCCGCCGGGCGGACGCGTGGACGTCATCGGCTCCTGGCTCGTCGCAAATGGTAAGAGGATGTCCTCAAGGTGCACACCGAGCGCTTCGCCGCCGCGTGTGCCGCGCAGTGTTCTCAGCCGTGGGGGCGCACGGCCAGTTTTGTGCGCGCCGCGGCCCGGCGCATCCCCTCCTCAGGCCGCCGGTTCCCGCGGGGTGGGTGGTCAAAGTCCTCGACGGCGAGCCGAGATTCCACCTGTGGGTACGGCCCGCGCCGCCCCGCGGCGAGAGCGTCCGCGCCTGGGTGTACGACGGTGTCGAGGACCAGCGGCGGCATCCATTGGTGAAGGGCCCCGATCTGGAGTGGCTCTCCGGTGTGCGTGCCGAGGCCTAGCGCCGGGGCGCCGATGAGGTGGTCATTCTCTCCAAGGACGACAGGCTGGTCGAAAGGACGACGACCAGCCGGATCTGGTGGCGCGGGGCCACCTTTGACGCGCCCGACGCGGACCGCCCGAAGCTGCTGCCGAGCGTCACCTGGATGGCCCTCCTGCGCATGGCGGCCGTCCACGGGACCCGCGTCTCCTACGAGTGCCCCCGCCCGTCGGACCTGGCATGCCTGGAGACTTGGGCGGTCAACGCGCTGCACGGCATCCGGCCGGTACACGAAGGGCTCGGGTCCCCGACGGTGGCCGGACCGGCCCCGCGCGCGGGCCTGGCAGGTGCGGCTGCTCGCGTCGGCATCCGGCCGGCGCCTGGAGTCGATCACCTGACGAGCCGGTCGCAGTGCGGCGACGTAGCTCCCGGGACGGACAATCCGACAGTCCCGGATTCTCGAACTATATGGTACCGTCGCGGTCATGCGATTGCTTCCCGAGCCCGGGACGCCCTGTGTGATCGAGGGGTTGAACGTGCCGAAAACGACGCTGACTTGGCTGCGCACGGCAAATCCGAACGATCGATTTCCGGCCCTGCACGATGCGATCCAGCACCTGAGAGATCGCAATTACCCACACAGCGCAACACCTTAAGGGTGGCGCTGTGCCGGCAAGGCCGGGGCCGCATCCCTTCTCCAGGGCTTCACGAGGTGCCTCATGGATTGCATCGAATCAACGATCACGTCCCAGCGCGACCATCAGCCGGATTGGCCAGTGGAATCAGAAGTGAGCCGTGCCCGTGCCGAATTAAGCCGGGCGACACCCTTGGTACCCGCCTCTGACATCCGGCGGCTGACGGCCAGGCTGGCACAGCCCGCGTTTCTGCTGCACGCGGGCGACTGCGCCGAGACCTTCCGCGACAACACGCGGCCGTCAGTGGCGAACCGGGTATCGCTCCTGCGGGACATGTCCGCCGCTGTCGAATTACAGAGTGGTCACTCGGTCGTGACTGTCGGCCGGATCGCCGGCCAGTACGCGAAGCCGCGCTCGGCACCGACGGAGCGCCACGCGGGGCTCACCCTGCCGTCCTACTTGGGTGACGCGGTCAACGAGGTGGAATTCTCCGACGAGAAGCGAACGCCGGACCCCCGCAACCTGGTTCGCGCCTACGAAGAGTCCCGAAAGACTCTCTCCTACCTGGAGAGATCGGGCGTGTTCACGTCCCACGAAGCGTTGCTGCTCGACTACGAGCGGCCGCAGACCCGTCGCAGCGCCATCGACGGACGACTGTACGACCAGTCGGCCCATCTGCTCTGGATCGGCGAGCGTACGCGCTCGGTGCCCGGGCCCCACATCGCCTTCGCCGCCGAGATCGCCAATCCGATCGCGGTGAAGATCGGGCCGAGCGCCACCCCGGCAGACCTGGTGGCGCTGCACGTCGTGCTCAATCCGGACAACATTCCGGGCCGACTGGCCTTCATCTTCCGGATGGGGTACGAGCGGGCGTACGACCTCGTCTACGCCATGTTGAGCCGAGTCGTGGCGGAGGGCTGGGTGGACCGGGTTGTGTGCGACCCGATGCACGGCAACACGGTCGCCAGCCCGGCAGGGGTGAAGACACGTGTCGTCCATGAGATCGAGGCGGAACTGCGCGCATTCTTCGGCGCCTGCAGTGACCTGGGCGTCACTCCAGGGGGAGTTCACCTGGAACTGTCCGGTGACGATGTCAGTGAATGTGTCACGACGCAGATCAGCGACACATATCTTTCGAGGAATTACCGCACGGCCTGCGATCCCCGGCTGAACCCGATTCAGGCTTCGTATCTCGCGCAGGTTGCGGGTGAATTGCTGGCTGCGCACCGGGACATCAGCTCGCAGACGGTACTGGCAATGTCAAACCGCTAGTGCCCCTCCCGGCAACGTTCGCCCCGTCGCGACCACCCCAGCACACGCGCTCGCGGCGTTGGCCCATAGCCCAGGTAGCTCCGCCACCAGAACTTCCGGCCGCCTTGCGATCACACGCACCGAACGCCGCTCCTCGACGGGCAAACCCAGCCGGTCGCGGCACTAGCGCCGAAAGGCACATCACCGCTCGTTGCGGGACGCATCGAGATCGGTAGTAGCTAAAGGGGTCCTTTGTGTCCACAAAAGTCCGATCAAACCGAACGACAGTGCTCGCCATGGCCTGTCTGGGGCAGTTCATGGTGCTGCTCGACAGCACCATCGTCGGCGCCGCGCTCCCTGATATGCAGGCACGGCTGCACACCGAGATGACCGGCCTCCAGTGGATAGTCAACGCGTACGTCCTGCTGGTCGCCATGCTGTTGCTGACCGGTGGTGTCTTCGCCGACCGCTTCGGCCGTAAGCGCGTCTTCCTCTCCGGCGCGGTGGTGTTCACCCTCGCGTCCGTGGTGTGCGCCTTGGCCCCCTCGCTCAACTGGCTGATCACCGGACGCGTGCTTCAGGGCATCGGCGCCGCGGCGATGAGCCCCGGCTCGCTGGCGCTGCTGGCCGCCGCCTACCCCGTCCCGCAGGAACGCGTCAAGGCGATCGGACTATGGGCCGGCTTCAGCGGTATCGGTCTGGCCGCCGGGCCGCTGGCCGGTGGCATCTTGGTGGAGGCCTTCGACTGGCGCGCCATCTTCTTCGTCAACGTACCCATCGGCGTGATCCTGCTGCTGGCCGCTCTGCCCATCCTGCGCGAGTCCCGCAACCCGAACGCGCCAGCCATCGACATCCCGGGAACGATCCTGTCCATCCTGGCTGTCGGCACGCTGACCTACGGACTGATCGAGGGTGGCGCCCGCGGCTGGACCTCACCGGTCATCCTGGGCAGCTTCATCCTGGCTGTGGTGTTCATCGCCGTCTTCGTCACCGTGGAGGCACGTTCGGCGACGCCGATGATGCCGCTGAGACTGTTCCGGAGCGCGTTGTTCACGGTGTCCAACACGGCCATGGTCATGGTCGGTTTCTCGCTCATGGGGTCGGTCTTCTTCCTCTCGCAGTTCTTCGTCCACGTGCAGGGCGCCTCCATCCTCAACTCGGGCCTGGAGACGCTGCCCATCTCGCTCGCCATGGCGATCGCCAGCCCGTACGCGGGCCGACTGGCCGCGCGCTACGGCTTCCGGATCGTGGTCACCGTCGGTCTGGCGGTGGCCGGGCTCGGGTTGCTGGCGTTCGGCTTCGTGCACTCGGACACCGGCTACGCGAACGTGTGGTGGCGGCTGGCGGTCACCGGTGTCGGTTTCGCGCTGACCATGTCACCGCTGACCGGCGCGGCCATCCAATCCGTCAGCCCTCAGGAGAGTGGGCTCGCGTCGGGTATCAGCAGCACCACGCGGCAGATCGGCGCGGTGCTGGGCGTCGCGGTCCTCGGCGCCATCGTCACCACCCGGGAAGCCGGCGGCGCGTCCTTCGGGGCCAGCCTCAACACCGTCTTCATGGTCGCCGGCGCAGCCTCCTTGGTCACCGCCGTCTTCACCGGCCTGTGGCTGGTGAAGGCCAAGCCGGCGGAGAGCGTCGGACCGGAGCCACGTCGACAGGTGCAGACGGTCGACTGATCGGCAGACGGACCGCCGACCGGACGCTCACCCCCTCGATCCGGTCGCCCGGTGGAACGGCAGTCGCGGCGGACCTTCCGACCCGAAGGTCGCCGTCTCTGCCGTCGCCGCGTCCAACCGGCCTCGGGGACCCGGCGTCAACAGGTGCCTATCGCGAAAAGGAATTCAAAGAACTCCTTTTCGAGGCCTGAATCGATGTCAGTGGCTACGACGGCTAACGGTGCCTCAGGCCCCGGCGCGGAGTTTCCCTCGGGGCAACTTGCGGTCGCTACATGAGCTTCGGTCATCTGCTGCGCCTGTGGCGCAAGAACGCAGGAGTCACGCAGCCTGTGGAGGCAAAGGCGCTCGGCATGAGCGAGCGCACCTGGAAGCTCTGCAGCTCCTCATCGACCGACAGTTGCCGGGTACGTCCTATCTGGCGGATCGCAACTGGACATCGCGAGTTACAACGAGGCCATGGCCGAGTGGTGGCCGTGGGTTATGGATCCTGGGCGAACCTGCTCCGCTGGCACTCTGTGATCACGCCGCCCGCGACCAGTTCGAAGACTGGGACATGCATGTCGCGGCGTACGTGAAGATCAAGATTTTCGCCCAGACCACCTGGGAGCAGCCGGATCCGATGCTGAACTGGAGCAACTGATCGCGGACATAGAGAAGGACCCCTCCATTCGGCGCCTCTGGGAAGCCGTGACCGAACTGGAGGAGAGCCGAGACGGCCACGTCTTCCACATGCGGGTTGTCCTGGGCTGGGAGACCGTAGAAGTACAGAATCAAGGGAAACAGCAAGTGGCACGTCCAAGTCCGTACTCGCCGGAGTTCCGAGAAGTAGCGGTCCAACTGGCGTTGAAATCCAGCAAGCCGGTCGCGCGGAGTGCGTGCACTCCGTCGAGTTCATGTGCAGAAACTCGGTGTGTCCAAGTCCCGCTGCTACGACTGGAGAAGCAGGCCCGATTCCGCAACCGGCCAGCGGCGCGGGGAACTGCGGCTGCTCATCAAGAGAGCGTTCGAGATGTCCGACGGCACCTTCGGGCATCGGCGTGTGCGCGCCCCAGCTGCTGCGCTGGGGCTACGCCGCCGGCCCCGAGTTGGACAGTGCGATCACAATCGCTCCCACTCGGCGGTGGGTTATCGGCCTCCGCGCGAAGCCCATGCCGAGTACGAGAAGTTGCGAATCGTCGCGTGCGATGGATAGCCAGAGCCCTGTCCGGAGGTCTCGGGGGCCCTCAGTAGGTGGTGCGCAGGCGGATGACGGACTCGACACCCCCTGGTAGTCGTCGCCGACCTGGGTATGGCCGCCGACGACGGTGGCGCGATGGGGTGGGTCTCGGCGGCGTCGGCCACGGTTCCCCTTCGCAGGTTCGGCCGTCCGCCGGTTTCGGTGGCGGACGTGCGGGCGCGGGTCGGTGATCGGCCGCCGTCGTCGCGACAGCAGGCCGAGGCTCCGCTCAGGCACTCCTCTTCGAAGCCCGGCTATGGGGCAGCGGCGGCGCAGCGGAATCCCGTGTCGTTGTCCTGCATGGTCGCGTTCGCGGTGTTGTGCAGGGAGGGTGCGGCGCGTTCGAACGGGGAAGTGAAAGCCGATCCTTTCAGGTGGTGTCGGGCGCTGGATGCTTCTTCCCGGGTGCTGCACCATTCCCATACGTTGCCGCACATGTCGAAGGTGCCGTAGGGGCTCACGCCGGACTGGTAGCGGGTGACGGGTGTGGTGGTGCCGATGCCGGCTTCGGCCGTGTTGGCCTTGGCGGCTGTCGGTTCGTTGCCCCAGGGGTAGATGCGGCCGCTCGGGCCGCGGGCGGCCTTCTCCCACTGCTGTTCGGTGGGCAGGGTCTTGCCGGCCCAGCGTGCGTACGCCGTTGCGTCGTGCCATGTCACCCAGACCACCGGATGGCCGGCCAGCGCCGCGGGGCAACGGCCGTTCGGCCAGTGATTCGGAGGCGGGTGTCCGATCTCGCGCACGAAGCGCGCGTAGTCGTCGTTGGTCGTCGGGTGCACGTCGATGAGGAACGAGTCGAGCCATACCGAGCGGTTGCCGGGGCCGGAGAGGTAGATGCCTTCCTCGACCAGGGTCATCAGCTTCGCGTCGCCAGGATGGCGGAGGGCGCGCGGGACGGTGCGCAGCAGTTCCTCGGCGCGTTGGTCGGCTCCTGCGGCGGCCCGTTCGGTCAGCAGTGCGGCGAACCGGTGCTGGATCTCGGCTCCGGCCTGGGCGAGGAGCGTGTCGAGGGCCGCCTGGTTGCCGAGTTCGAGGGTGATGGTTTCGCCCCGGCCTCTCCACCGGGGGATCTGGCGGGGGTTGACGCCGATCAGAGCGGCGAAGTCCCTGGCCGTCCGGCGCATGGCCAAGCGCAGGAGTTCGGCTTCCCGGCCGGTCCATCTGCTCACCCCGGTCATGGCTGTGTCCTAGAGGGTCTCGCCCGGCACGGACAGATAGGCGTCCTGGAGGTGTCTGAGCACAGGGTGTTCCACGGGGAGTTCGGTGTCGTCGATCGCGGCGAGGGGGCGGACGCCGATCGAGGTGTTCGTGGCGAAGGCTGCGGCCATGCCACGGGCCTGGTCGAGTGTGACGGTGGCGGCCTTGTGGTCGGTGTGCTGCTGGAGGAGGGCCATGGTGACGCCCGGCAGCACGGGCGCCTGCGGCCATACGACCGTGCCCTGCTGGTCGACGAACGCGACGTTCCAGCTGACGCCTTCGGACACGAGTCCGTCCCGGCCGACCAGCAGGGCGTCGTCGAAGCCCTGGCGCTGGACGGTTGCGCGGGCTTGCAGGGCACCGAACAGGCCGGTGTGTTTCACCTCGGGCAGGTCGCGTTCGTAGGTAATGCTCTTCGCGCGCAGCGGCGGCTCGGGCAGAGCGCCGGCCTCGCGTACCGTGACCAGGGTGTGCGGCTCGCCGGCGCCGGCCGGCCGGCTCAAGGTCGCGCTGGGGTCGTAGACCGTGACGCGGACAACGCACGGCTTCTGCCGCCCGTTCAGTGCTTGTCGGACGTGCTCGCGGACACGACCGGTGTCCAGGTGGGCGTTCCACACCGTCCTGCAGTCGCGGGCGAGACGGTTCATGTGCAGGGACAGGCCGCGGATGGTGCCGTCGCCGGAGACGCGCATGGACGTGAAGTGCCCGACGTTGGTGAGGGCCAGGACGAGCACGTCGTCCGCGGAGGCAGGCTTTCCATCGAGAGTTGCCATGCCCGCCAGCATGGCAGCAGCCGCGGGCCCGGTGGCACTGGATTCCTGGTTACTGACGGGTCAACGTCATCTGGAGGTCATTCCCAGGCCGTGGCCGTACGGTGTTCCCCTGTCACTGTGCACACACGAACGGTGATCTGCGCGGTCGTCGCGACGAGGAGCGCTGCGCCCGGCTGGGGTTTCCGGCGTGGCGATGGCGGCCCGGACGCTTCCGCCGGCGCGGTTGGCGCCGGATCCCGCAGCGCCGCGGGAGCGGCCGGTGGCGCGGGAAGGGAGCCGGCGTGGCCCCGCCGACTCCCTTCCTGACACGGGTTCAGGCTGCGATCAGCTGCGGCCCGCGGTTGCGGACACGGTCGAGGAAGCAGTTCCATTCGTGATGCGTGTACTCGTGCGGGCGGACGGCCGGGTCCCGGCTGTCGCTGAGCGTGACCCCGCTGGGGGCCTCCGACACCACGATGCGGCCTGCCGCGGGGCGTTACCCCGCAGGTGGGCGATGAGGTGCTGTCAGTCGGCGGCCGGGTAGACGGACGGGGTCCTGGCCGTGTCCTTGCTGTCACGCACGGCCACGAAGCCGCCATCCAGGCTGGCGACTTCGCCGCAGCCCGGGGCGGTCTCCGAGGCGTTGGACTTGCACCACAGGGCGGTGCTCAGATCGGGGGCTGGCATAGCTCACATCTCTTTGAGGGTGTTGTGCAGCCATCGCTGGGATTCCGGGCCGTCGAGGGCGGAGCCGCGTGCACCCTCTCGAAGCGCCTCATGTCCTCCGACTTCTGCAGGTAGAGGTTTCCGGCGGGGCTGTCGACGTAGGCCACGACGGATCGGACGGATCGGGGAATTCCAAGATCGTAAACGAGCCGTTGAGTGCTCCGTGCGCGCCCTTGTCGAAGGGCAGGATCTGCACCGTAACGCTGGGTGATTCCGAGTGCAGCAGCAAGCGTTCCAGCTGGGCTCGCAGCACGTTGTGGCTGCCGACCTCCCGCCGCAGGCTCGCCTCGTCCATGACGGCGATCAACTCGACCGGGGTGTCCGGTTGCAGCAGGTTCTGGTTCTGCCGTGCCAGATGGAATTCGGTCGGCCGGTCGATCTCCGTCGCAGGGGCGGGCGGCGAACTGGCGCGCAGCATTCAGAGAAAATCGCCACTCAGGCAGGATCCAGGATCCTGATCTGTCGAAAAGGCCCCTAACTGCCTATCAGAACGAGCTTCGAGACGCCAACACCGAACACGCGCGAAACGGCGGATCTGGAACCCTTACCTCGGTTCACCAATCGCAAGGCACTCCAGGTGATGCTCCACCACTCGAACATCTCGGACGGAGTCAAGACCGTAACGGGACAGCACTTTCAATTCTGCAGAAGAGAAAGGGGGAACGTGAGACACAAGCCGCCGCGGAGCAACAAATTCCCCCGCACCCAAGCGCCTCGTAGGCGTGCGCTGGAGAAGTGGACCCTCGGCGCCCCTACCGACGGCCATCTACCGACGGCTCGGACTCCGACCGGCCCGAGCCCAACGGTGCACCCCACCTCACGGTCTCCCTTTCCTTAGACATCGCTTCTGTGGGTTGATCGTTCGTTGAGCGGTGCATGACGGATCTGGTTGGGTGGTTGGTGCCGGATGAGTTGTGGGTGTTGTTTCGGCGGGTGGTGCCGCCGACGGAGAACAGGCGTCCGCGGGGTGGGGGGCAAGCGGCGGGCGGGTGATCGGGAGGCCCTGGCCGCGATCGTGTTCGTGGCCACCTCCGGCTGCACCTGGCGGCAGCTCCCGCCGGTGTTCGGTCCGTGCCGGCAGCCGGTGTACCGCCGCTTCGCCCAGTGGAGCCGGGACCGTGTCCGGGCCCGGTTCCACCGCGTGATCCTGGACGAACTCGGCGTCCGGGGAGAGCTGGACTGGTCGCGGTGCGCGATCGGCTCCGTGAGCGTGAGGGCAGCATAAGGGGGCCGCTGACCGGACCGAATCCGACCGACCGCGGAAAAAGCGGATCGAAGATCCACCTGATCACCGACCGGGACGGGCTGCCGCTGTCGCTCGGGATCTCCGGCGCCAACATGCACGACAGCCTCGGCCTTCAGCCCCTCGTGCGCGGCATCCCGCCCATCCGCTCCCGACGCGGACCGCGTCCGCGCCGTCCGGCCTAGCTCCACGGCGACAAGGGTTACAACTACGCCCATCTGCGCCGATGGCTCCGCGGCAGAGGCATCCGCCACCGCATCGCCCGCAAGGGCGTCGAGTCCTCCCAGCGCCTGGGCCGCCACCCCTGGGTGGCGGAGGCGATCTCCGACGCCGCCCCGGACGCCTCGCCCACCGCAGATGCCGCCAAACCCTGGTCGACCGAGGAGACGATGGGGCACATCCAGGACTTCCTGGACCAGCACACCGTCTAGCGAGGATGGGGGCGAGGCAGGGGTCAGGGGCGGGGCGCGGGGGTCCGTACGACATCAGGTCCGAGGCGGGGCCGTCCTCCCGGCCGGGAAGGCGGCCCCGCGCACCCGGGGTCACTCACCCCGGTAGACCTTCGCGGCGATGTGCTCGGCCGCCATGATCGTGGTGACGTTGGTGGCCGTGCCCGGCACGTCCGGGAAGATCGAGGCGTCCACCACCCGCAGCCCGGTCACGCCGCGCACCGCGCCCAGGCTGTCCACCACCGCCCAGCGGTCGTCGTCCCCGCCCATCGGCACGGTCGAGGTGGGGTGGAGATACGCCGCGAGCTGCTCCTTGACGGCGGCGGTGAGCTGCGTGTCGTCCTGCACTGCGTCGCCGGGTGCCAGCTCCGAGTGGACGAGTTCGGCGAAGGGGGTGTGCCGGGCCAGTTCCCTGGTACGGCGGACCGCCTCCACCATCCGGCGCTCGTCCCGGGCCTCGGCCAGGAAGTTGTAGTCGATCAGCGGGGCGTCCTTGGGGTTGCGACTGCGCAGCCGGAAGGTGCCGACGGAGTCGGGGCGGACCACCGAGACCGCCAGCACGATCGCGCCGCCCGTGGGGCTGGCGGCCGGGTCGAAGAGATGGGTCGCCGAGACATGGACGTCCAGTTCATCGCCGCGGGCCTCGCTGGAGGCGGTCCACAGCAGCGCCCCGGAGACCGGGGTCATCGCCCCGGCCTCCTCGGTGAGGGCGTACACGTTGTAGTAGAACGGCTGGTCCTGGAGGCGGCGGCCGACCGGCAGGTCCGCCACCACCGGGATCCCCAGCTCCCGAAGATCGTCGGCGGGCCCGACACCGGAGCGCAGCAGGATCGCCGGGCTGCCGTAGGAGCCGGCCGAGAGCACGACCTCGCCTGCCCCGTACGTGGTGCCGTCGACCGTCACCACGCCCGTGGCGGTGGTGCCGTCGAAGAGGATCTGGTCGACCTCGGTGTCCCCGGCGATCACCAGGTTCGGGCGCTCACGCACCTCGGGGGTCAGATAGGCGAGGGCCGAGTTGATCCGGACCCCCGACACCACGTTCACCGGGTAGCCCGCGACGCCCTTCTGCTCGGCCCCGTTGAGGTCGTCGACCCGGGCGTGACCGAGCGCCGCTGCGGCGTCGATGAACGCCTTCAGCGAGGGGGTCAGCTCGTCGTACGTGCGTTGCCGGATGGGGAAGGGACCGGTGCGGCCGTGGTACGCGTCGCTGCCGGTGGGGGTGTTCTCCAGCCGCTTGTACGACTCCAGGACCTCCGGGTAGGTCCAGCCGGTCAGGCCGTGGCGCTCGGTCCAGCGGGCGAAGTCGTCGGCCGGGGCGCGCAGGGCGACGGCCGCGTTGACGGCGGAGCTGCCGCCGAGGGCCTTGCCGCGCGGGGCGGGCTGGTCCTGGTCGGTCAGCCCGGTGCGGGCGGTGTAGCCCCAGTCGTGGTCGGCGTCGCCCGCGACCCGCGCCGGGTCGGTCAGCACCTCCGGGTAGTCGGTGGGGGCGTAGGCCTGTCCGGCTTCGAGGAGGAGGACGCGGCGGTCCGGGTCTGCGCTGAGCCGGTTGGCGAGCACCGCCCCGGCGGATCCGCCGCCGACGATGACGACGTCGAAGCGGTCGGCCGCCCCGCCGGCCGGGTCGCCGGTCGGGCCGTCGGCGTCCGCGGTGCCTGTGCGGCCCTTGCCTGTGCGGCCTGTGCTGCTGCTCGTGGTGCCCTTGGTGGTGTGCTCGGCGCTGGTCATGTCTCTCACACTCTCTGTTACTCGGGGTTTCTCGGGTTGCTTGGATTGCTTGATCGGGTTGCTTGATCGGGTTGCTCGGGGTCGCTGACCTTGCGGGCCCTGCTTGAGTTACTGGGCCTGCTGGCCTCGCCTTCCACTTGATTGAACGCTGAACTACCTCCGTGTGGGGTCCGCTGGCACGCACAGCTCTGCCTAGGTCTGCCAGTGCCCCCTTCACCCGCCGCCTTCGCCGCCGCGTCGGGGACCATAGGGGCATGGACTCCCCCATGGACTCCCCTGCGGAGCTGCGCGAATTCCTGCGGGCGAGCCGAGCCCGGCTGCGACCGCAGGACGTGGGCCTCGCCCCGCCCCGGTACTCCGAGGCCGCCCGCTCCCGACGGGTGCCCGGACTGCGCCGGGAGGAGGTGGCCCAGCTCGCCGGGGTGAGCGTCGACTACTACGCCCGGCTCGAACAGGGCCGCACCCGACAGGTGTCGGAGGCGATCCTGACGGCCGTCGCCGACACCCTGCGGATGAACCCGACCGAGCGGGAGTACTTCTTCTCCCTGGTCGCCCGGCAGACCAGAAGCGCCGCCCGTCACACCGAGCGGCCCCCGGCCCAGCGGGTGCGGCCGGTGATCCACCGGATGCTGGCGCAGTTCGGCTCCCCCGCCCAGGTCCTGGGCCGGGGACTGACCGTCCTGGCCGCCAACCAGCTCGCCCGCTCCCTCTTCTTCGACCCGGTCCAGGTCCCGGTCAAGGACCGCAATCTGGCGAAGTGGCTCTACCTCGACCCCCGGGCGAGGGAACTGCATCTCGACTGGGAGCAGCACGCGCTCGACTACGCGGCCGTGCTGCGCGCCGACACCGGCGCCCACCCCGAGGACCCCGCGCTCAACGAACTGATCGGCGAACTGGCCGTCCAGAGCGACGCCTTCCGCACCATCTGGTCCGCCCACAAGGTCTCGGCCTGTCTCAGCGGCCATATGCGGCTGCGGCACGAGGACGTGGGCCGGATCGACCTGGACTACGAGGCCCTCGACATCCATGGCGGCCAGGACCAGAAGATCGTGGTGTACACCGCCGCCGAGGGCTCCCCGTCGGCCGAGGCCCTGGGCCTGCTGGCGAGCTGGACGGCGAGCGGGGGGTCCGGCTCCCCGGCGACCGGGCGTCGGGTGGCGTGGGCGGACTCCACGACGCCGGAGGCAAGGGAGTCCCGGGCGGAAGGGGAGGCGAGGAACGCAAGGAAGGCAACGGGGGCCTGAGGGCGTCCGGAGCGGCGGGCCGGGGCGACGGCCGTCCGAGCCCGGTGTCCGGGGCCCGGACGGTGCCACCCAGAGGTCTGCCCAGAGGTCTGCCCAGAGGTCCGTCACGAGGCTTCGGTCACCCAGAGCACCCCACCTCCCGTCAGTCCGCCAGCGGAAATCTCTCCTTCAGCCACGCCCCGATGACCTCGGCGGCGAGGCCGCTGCCCGTGGGTTCACCCGCGCCGATGGGGCCGCCGAAGTGCAGGCCCCGTACCCGTCTGTGGGTGCGGTCCGTGGCGCCCAGGGCGTCCGTCATCGCGCGGGCCTCGGCGGGGAACGACGCCTGGTCACCGGTGAGTTCGACGAGCAGGGTCGGCGCGGTGACCCCGGGGGCGCAGCGCAGGAGGTCGGCGTGGGTGGAGATGCCCGACCAGGTGGACAGCCAGGCCTGCGGGGTGGAAAGGCGGCCGAAGCCGACCAGGCCGTAGTTGATGAGATCGGGCCGCGAGCCGAAGAGTGAACCGTAGGGCCGCTCGTTGGGATCCAGCGTCGGGTCGACGCCGCGCAGGTCGGCGTCCGTGCGGTGGACGGTGATGATCCTGGGGGCCAGGGACCGCCTGCGGTCGGCCGCGCTGCCCGAGCGCCGGTGACTGCGGCGGGCCGCGTCCGCCTCCGCCACCAGTTCCCGGGCCCTGGCGTCGATACGGGCCAGCCGCTCCCGCTGGGCGGCCCGGTAGCGGGTGACGAAACCTGGGGCGTAGGACGAGGGCGCGGGTGGCTCGGCGAAGCCGTTGGCCGGGGCGTACGGGTCGAGGTCCGGGTCGATGGACAGGGGATCGGACTCGTCGGTGACCGAGGGGTCGATCAGCCGGGCCAGCAGCGCCCCTTGGCCGGGGTGCGGCGCCAGGAACACGGCCGCGTCGGGCAGGGGCAGCGGGGCGCCGCCGAGATCGACGGGACGGCCGCCCGGCGTGCGGGAGATGCGTTCGGCGGGGGGCAGTCCGGCCTGCTGGTGGTAGAGCGCGGTGAGGGTGCCGCCGCCGGAGTGGCCGAGGGTGACCACCTGGTCGAATCCGGCGTCCCGCAGGAACACCAGGCCGGCGCCCAGGTCGAGCACGGTCTGTTCGTGCAGCAGATTCAGATCGTTGTTGACGGAGCGGGATCCCTGGGTCCACACGGCGGCGCCCCGCGCGAGCAGTTCCGGGACCATCACATGGTGGGTGAAGTCCTGCCGGGGGTGCATCAGGACGACCACGGTCCGGGCTCCCGGGACGACCCGCAGCACTCCGGCGACCTTGGCGCCGTCCGAGGTGGTCAGCTCATGGAGGGTGGAGACGGTGCGGTCGGGAATCTCCCGTGCGGTGATGTGCCGGCCGGCGCCCAGCCGCGCGGGCGGCTGCTCCGGCCCTCCCCGGCGGGTCATCGGGACTCCACGCGCAGGGCGTTCTTGTCGTGCTGGGTGATCCGGGAGTCGAGCAGACCGGCCACCGCGCTGTACCAGACGGCGTGGCGGCATCCGGTGGCCCGGCGGTCGACCACGATCGCGCCGGGTGAACTGATCCGGAAGTAGGGGCCGATCCGCTCGATCCACACCCGCGGGTCCTGTGCGGCGACCTCGGGCAGGGTGATGTTCTCCGGGACGTCGAGGACGAAGAAGGTGCTCATGCGCCGGCCCTCCCGGCCTCGGCGGGTACGCGGTCCGTTTCCGCCGTCCTCCCGACCTCGGCGGGCACGCGGTCCGCTTCCCCGGCCTTCCCCGACTCGGCAGGTGCCCGGTCCGCTTCCCCCGCCCTCCCCGCATCGGCGGGTGCCCGGTCGGGGGTGTCGTCCGTACCGGCGTCGTGGGTGTCCTGCCAGCTCTGGGCGCGCTGGAGGATCAGTTCGGCCTTGCGGGTGAGGAGTTTGTCCATGGACGGGTCGGGGCCCGAGGCGACCTCCACCAGGGCGTCGACGGTGAGGGCGGCGTCCAGGTCCTCCTGCGGGGTCACCGGGCGCAGGGCACGGGTGATCTCCAGCATGTAGCCGTTGGGGTCGTGGGTGTAGATGGACTCGATCGTCTCGTGCATCACCTGCATCTCCACGGGCCATGCGGAGGCGTCGAGGCGGCGCCGGTACTCCAGCAGGTCCCGCTCGCTGTCGACATGGATGGCCAGATGCCGGGAGTTGACGAAGAACTCGGGCACGTCGTCGGCGAAACGGGCGTAGGCGTCGCCCGCGGTGAGGTCGCTCGTCGGGGGTGCGAAGCCGAAGTAGTAGAAGAACGCGATCCGGTCGCCGGAGCCGATGTCGAAGAAGAAGTGGATGAAGTCGGGGTGCTTCTGCGGGCCCCAGCCCGCCGCGCAGATGGAGTGCACCACCGGGAAGCGCAGGACATCCCGGTAGAAACGCACGGTGGCGACGGGGTCGAAGGTCGGGAACGCGGCATGGTCGACGCCACGCACCCGGTGAACAGGCAGGGTCATGACTCGGTCTCCTGCAATTTCGGGGGCTGTTGGGGTGTGGTGGTCACGGTCCCGGGGGCGGGCCGGTGTGTCGGGCGACCGGGACGTCCGCTCGCAGCAGGCGTCCCGCGCCGGGGAGGTCGACGGGCAGCCGGAATCTGCGCAGCAGGGCGTAGGCCCCCGCGGTGGCCGCGCTGAGCACCGGCACCCCGAACTCGTCCTCGGCGCCCTGGATCAGATCGAGCGACGGCATCTGCACACAGGCCGACAGCACCAGGGCGTCCACCCCGGTCAGCTCCAGTTCGCGGGCCGCGGCCATGACCCGCTCGCCGGGGATACGCCCCACCTCGCCGTTGTCCTCGACCTCCAGGGCGCGCCAGTCGGCGACGTCGAAGCCCTCGGCGCGCAGATAGGCCACCACCTGCTCGGCCAGCGGACGTCTGTACGGGGTGACCAGGGCGATTCGGTGGGCGTCCAGGGCGCGCAGTCCCTCGCTCAGGGCGCCCGCGCTGGAGATGACCGCGGCGTCGGCACCACCGGTCGAGAGCTGTTCTCTGATGGCTGCCTCCACCCGGTCGTGCTCACCGGGGCCGCCGACCATCACGGCGACCAGACACGCGTACAGCAGAGCGTCGACACCGGCGTCGCCCAGCTCCAGCACACAGCGCTCACGCTGCGCGTTCATCGCTCTGAGCTGTTCCGGGGACACCGTGTGCATCCGCATCCGGCTGGCGTGGAACGAGAACGCGGCGCCGGGGTGGCGACCCAGGATGCGCGGCATCTCGGTCTCGACCGTGATGTTCGAACTGGGGACGACCAGCCCGATCCGGAAGGGGGTCGACGTCATGGTCCGCTCCTCACTGTTGACTCTCATGACTATTTTTCGACACTCAAGTACACATGTCAACCACTGGAGCCCTTGACCTTCGACATCCACGTCGATACTTTTACAGCTATGACGACAGGTGAGAGCGGCAACGAGGGCAGCGCCGCCACTGGTGCGCTGCGGACCTACGTAGTCACCGGCTCCGCCTCCGGTATCGGGCTCGCGACCAGGGCCCGCCTGGAGGCCGGGGGCCACCGCGTGATCGGCGCCGACCTCCGGGACGCCGAGGTCATCGCCGACCTCGCCACCCAGGACGGACGGCGCACCCTGATCGAGCGGGTCACCGAGCTGAGCGGCGGACGGATCGACGCGATCCTCGCCGTCGCCGGGGTGGACATCGCCGGCCCGCCGACCGCCTCGATCAACTACTACGGGGCCCTCGCCACCATGGACGGGCTGCGCCCCCTGCTGAAGGGGTCACCCACGCCCCGCGTGGTGGCCGTCTCGTCGATCACCTCGGTCCACCCGTTCGACCAGGAGCTGCTCGATCTGCTGCTGGACGGCAAGGAGGAGGACGCCCTCGCCAGAGCGGCCGAGGCGCCCCAGGTCTACGCGACCACCAAGCGAGCCCTGTCCCGCTGGATCCGCCGCCGGGCCGTCGCCGAGGAGTGGGCGGGCGCCGGCATCCCGCTCAACGCCGTCGCCCCCGGACTCGTACGGACCGAGCTGCTCAAGCGGCTCTTCGAGGACCCGGAGACCGAGCGCCGCATCCAGGCCGGCAGCCCGATGCCGCTCGGCGGCCCCTACGAGCCCGAGGACGTGGCGGAGCTGCTGGCCTGGCTCAGCAGCGAGAAGAATGGTCATATGACCGGACAGACCATCTTCCTCGACGGCGGCGCGGACGTCGTCCTCCGCGGCGACGCCACCTGGTAGACCGACCCACCGACGCGGCTCGACGACCAGTGCGACCAGTGCAACCAGTACGACGAGCGCCCCGAACGCCCCGCGCACCACACGCACGATGAGCACCCCGAAAGGCGCCGAGAACGACGAGCGCCACCGGGATGACCAGAGGAGCAGCACAGGGATGACCAGAGGGAGAAGTCGACGATGAGTTCCCCCCGAGGCGGCACCGCCCGGACCGCGCCCCCGGGTCGGAACCCGGCTCCGCAACCGGCTCCGCCCCCAGGACCGAACCCGGAACCGGACTCGACCGGGCTGGTCCCGTACCCGGCGGAGGTCGCGGCCCGCTATCGCGCCGCCGGGCTGTGGCGCGGGCATTCGCTGCCCGCGGAGCTGATGGCCGCGGCCCGCGCCCATGGCGACCGCACCGCCCTGATCACCCCCGAGGTCCGCTGGAGCTACGCCGAACTGTCCGCCACCGCCGAGCGGTTCGCCGCCGGGCTGCTGGCCCGCACCCGGCTGCGGCCCGGGGACGCGGTGATGTTCCAGATGGGCAATGTCGCCGAGACGGTGGTGACGTATCTGGGCTGTCTGCTGGCGGGGATACGGCCCGTCTGCACCCTTCCGCAGCACGGAACTCGGGAGGTCGCGGTACTGGCCCGGCACCTCGGCGCCCGGGGGCTGGTGCTCCAGGCCGACTTCGGGCGCGGACAGCTGCCGGAGCAGGCCCGCGCCCTCCTCGCGGAGGGGGTCATCGAAGAGGCCGTCGTCGTCCGGGGCGAGGTCTTCGGGAAAGCGGTCGGCTACGGCGAACTGCTGCGGGCCGGTACTGGCAACGACCCCGGCACGCTCCCCTACCACTCACGGCCCCCGGAGGGCGTGGCCGTCTTCCAGCTCTCCGGCGGCACCACCGGGCTGCCCAAGATCGCCCCCCGCCAGCACGAGGAGTACGCCTACAACGGCGCCCTGTGGGGCCGCACCCTGGGCTGGGGCGAAGGCACGGTCGTGCTGTATCCGCTGCCGATCATGCACAACGCCGGGGTCTCCCTGGCCCTTCAGCCCGCGCTGCTGAGCGGGGCGGCCCTGGTGCTCGCGCCCTCGGCCGACATCGGCACCCTGCTCGATCTGATCGAGCGGACCCGGCCGCAGGTGCTGCCGCTGGTGCCGCCCGCGCTGGCCATCCGGCTCCTGGAGGAACCCCGCAGCCACCGCACGGACCTCTCCTGCCTGACGGACTTCATCGTGGGCGGGCAGAAGCTCCCCCTGGAGGTCGCCGAGCGGCTCCGGGACGAGCTGGGGATCGCCGTGCGGCAGAAGTTCGGGATGGCCGAGGGCATGTTCCTGCTCACCCCGTCCGGCGCCGGCGAGTGGATCAGGCACCACACCGTCGGCACCCCGCTGTCCCCGCTGGACGAGATCCGGATCCTGCGGCCCGGTACCGAGGACGAGGTGCCGGACGGAGAGATCGGCGAACTGTGCGTCAGAGGGCCGTACACCATCCGTGGTTACTACCGCGCCGAGCGCCACAACGCGTCGGCGTTCACCCTGGACGGCTTCTACCGCACCGGGGATCTGGCCCGCCGCCATCGGCTCGGCGGCGCCCCCTGCTACTCCATCGACGGACGGATCAAGGACGTCATCAACCGGGGTGTGGAGAAGATCCACGCCGACGAGGTCGAGGACCTGGTGATGCGCCATCCGGACGTCGCACATGTGGCGCTGGTCGCCATGCCCGATCCGGTGCTGGGCGAGCGGGCCTGCGCCTATCTCGTCATGGAGCCGGGGCGGGCGCCCCTGACCGTGGCCACGCTCGGCGCGTTCCTGCTGGGCGAGGGGCTGGCCAGGTACAAGCTGCCGGAGCGGGTGGAGAGCGTCGACGCGCTGCCCCTGTCGAATGTCGGCAAGGTCTCCAAGAAGGAACTGCGCCAGGACATCGAGACCAAGCTGGCGGCGGAGACGGTTTGACGCGGACCGGGCTCCACAGACTTCACAGCCTTCCTGGACTTCGCGGCCCCCTGGCTTCCGAGTCCGGAACCGGGGGGGGGGGGTGTGGGAGGCGCGCCCGCGGCCGGCGGGGCGGGCGCGGGTGGGGGCGAGGGGGGGGCGAGA